>CAZKMH010000395.1:0-4098 GCA_964553395.1 uncultured Rikenellaceae bacterium
ATGGGGTCATTCATCTGAACAGGCTTGATCAGAAATCCGCTTACACTTAGTATCTGGCGGCCCTGCATTGAACCCGGACCACCACCAGGTCCCTGATCTCCCTGCCGGGCGGTTTTTGAAGCAAATACAGGCTTGATTTTTGGATAAAAAATCATTCCTGCGATGACCACAATTAATAAAATTGTAATTGTTACCTTAAAACCTTTCTTCATAGAAGCGATGTTAATTGAATACTCCCGGTTTATAAACAAATCCTATCATCTCAGGTTGACAGTTTGATCCGCTAAAATTCAGGAGGGTACAAATGTAGATATTTTGCATTTTCTAAAATAATTCATCCGCAATAAAATATGTTAAATAATCATAAATCGGAATCTGACAAGTGCAATAAATCCTGATCACAGTATAGATGCAGATTCATAAAAACAACTTATTTTTGTTGTAAGGCAAAAATCAAATTTATGATTCAACGCATACAATCGGTTTATCTGTTATTGACAACTCTGCTGGCAGGATTATTCCTTACCGGAAATCTTTTTAAATTGAACAGCGGTGAAACTTCCGAAATAGTGATGAATTTCAAGGGATTATATGAAGTTATAGGAGGTTCTGGTCTTTCACCTGCCGGAAAGATATTACCTGTTACCATAGTATCCCTGCTAATACCACTTATATCTTTAATTTCTGTTTTCCTGTTCAGGAACAGAAACCTTCAGCTAAAGGTAACACTGACCTTAATCATTCTTGAAATCCTGCTTATTGCTGTAACAGCATACTATACTGTGCATTTCATGATGCATTCAGACGCATCACTGATTCCGGGATTTCGATTGTTCTTACCTGTAATTACTGTCATCCTGACACTTCTGGCATACCGGGCAATCAGGAAGGATGAAAACCTTGTAAGATCATACGACAGGCTCAGATAATCTGCAGATTCTCCTGGTTTGTGATTTTCTCACAGTAGTGGCATTTGAGCGTCACATTTTTTTTCGAAACCACCCTGAACCGGGTTGTGACATGTTCGAAGTTAGTAATGCATTTGGGATTCATGCATTTGGCTATACCAATAATTGTATCCGGAACCTCAACAACCCTTTTTTCGACTACCTCATAATCTCTTATAATATTCAGTTTCGCATCCGGAGCAACAAGAGCTATCCGGTTTATATCATCATCCTCAAAAAATCTGTCAGCTATTTTGATAATCGCTTTTCTGCCAAGCTTTTTGCTTTCAAGGTTAGTACCGAATGTTATCTGGTTTTCGATATGGTCGAGGCCAAGTATCTGAATTACTTTGAACAGGTTTTTTGCAGGTACATGGTCAATAACAGTCCCTTTCTGGATCGCACTTACACTCATCTGTTTCGCTTCCTTCATGATTTTGATCCTTTCTTAATTGATTTCTAATAAATTACAGAGGATGGCCTGGCGTGTAAACACTCCGTTGAGAGCCTGTTCGAAATAATAAGCTTTCGGATTTGAATCGACATCAGTGCTGATCTCGTTGACTCTGGGCAGCGGATGCAGGATGCGCATATTCGGTCTGGTATTTCCAAGCATCGAGTTCTTCAATACATAGACATTTTTAACTTTTTCATATTCAATAGGATCAGAGAATCTTTCCTTCTGAACCCTTGTCATATAAATGATGTCGGCTTTTGAAATTATATCTGAAAAATCGAGATGTTCATAATATTTAAGTCCTGCATTTTCGAGATAGAGTTTGAATTCGTCAGGCATCCTCAGCTCTTCCGGTGAAATAAAATTAAATGTGGCATTCCACCTCGACATAGCCATCATCAGTGAGTGGACAGTTCTTCCGTATTTAAGGTCGCCTACCATGAAAATATTGAGATTTTCCAGGGTTTTCTGCGTTTTACGTATTGAGTAAAGATCAAGCAGGGTCTGGGTGGGATGCTGATTGGCTCCGTCACCTGCATTTATAACCGGGACAGATGCTATTTCGCTGGCATATCTTGCACTTCCTTCAAAGGGATGCCGCATCACGATAAGATCACAATAGCTATTTACCATCTTGATTGTATCATGAAGCGTTTCCCCTTTGGTTACACTTGAGATTGACGAATCAGCGAAACCGACGATCTTTCCTCCGAGTCTGTTTATGGCACTTTCAAAACTCAGTCTCGTCCGGGTGGAAGGTTCAAAGAACAGGGTAGCAATTACTTTTCCTTCCAGGAGCTTTCTGACCGGCTGTTTTTCAAATTCCTCAGCCTTATCGAGTATACTGATTATTTCTTCGCTGGAAAAATCATCAATTGATACTAAACTTCTCTTTTTCATTAAGTTGATGCATTAATGATTCATTTCTGATCTTAAATCAAAATTACTTAAGTTAGGGAATTTTGCGGTCAGATGTTGATAATTAATTAACAACTTTAACCGGAATATGAGTGAGTTATCCGATTGACAGGAACTTGTATTTTAATCCTTCGATCCTTGAAAAACGTGCAAGGATCTTTTCCTTTACAGAAACCCTGAAATGAATGGTAAGCCGGCATTCCAGGTCAAATACATGATCAGCCTGAATAATGTTTTCCTCCTTGATTATTTTCATCACCGCATTCATTGCTGCCCAGGGAAATGTTATATCGTATGATTCATGCACGATATGATCGATTATTTCTGCATTACCCAGTGCCGATGCTGCAGCCGATTTATATGCATTTATCAATCCGCTGACTCCGAGCAGAGTTCCTCCGAAATACCTGGAAACTACAACAAGGACATTGGTAATCCTGATTGACCTGATCTGCCCAAGGATCGGGCGCCCGGCTGTACCTGAAGGCTCACCGTCATCGTTAGCCCGCCAGGTCTCGCCCTCATTGCCGATCAAATAGGCGTAGCAATGGTGACGTGCCTCATGATGCTCTTTCCTTATGCTCTCCAGGACAGACTTGATCTCATTCTCATCGGAAGCGGGATATGCGGCAGAAACGAACCTGCTCCCTTTTTCCCTGCAGAGTCCAAATGAAACTGTTTTGATTGTCTTATAAGTATCGGAACCTTTCATGTAAAAATGAGATCATCCAGTCTGGATTTTGTTGTACAATATTAAGGAATTCCTGCCGGATGGTTAAAAGTTTCCCCGAAAATTGGTAATTTTGCACAATATTAATGAATACTATGGGTGTGTTGCTGGATGAGAAAGACCTGCAGAAGTTGATCGTTATAGGCGACAGGATCCTTATTAAACCCAAAACCCCACAGTCGCAGACTAAAAGCGGACTTTACCTGCCTCCCGGGGTTAATGAGAATGATAAAGTCCAGATAGGTTACGTGCTGAAAGTCGGTCCCGGATATCCAATACCGTCTGTAAATGATACTGATGAGCCCTGGAAAAACAAGACAGAGGAACCTAAATATGTACCTCTTCAGCCAAAAGAAGGAGATCAGGCAGTTTACCTGCAAAACAGTGCAATAGAAATCGAATTCAACAAAGAAAAATATATGGTAGTACCGCAATCAGCAATTTTGCTCCTCCTGCGCGATAACGGACTATTTGAGTAAATTTTAACTGAAATGCAAGACTCAATTTTAAAAGGAAAAAAGATACTGATAGTGGAGGATGACTTATCCAGCAGATTGTATCTGAATAAAATACTGGAGAAGACGGGCGCTATCCTTCTGAATGCAGGTGATGGACAGGAAGCCGTTGATATTGTCAGAAAAGAACCCGACATTAAAATAATCCTGATGGATATTCAGCTGCCGGTAATGGACGGATATGCTTCCGCAAGAAAAATCAGAGAAATCCGTAAAGATGTCAAACTGATAGCGCAGACTGCATACAGTATGTCGGGCGATATAAATGACATATATTCCACCGGTTTCGATGATTTTATAATTAAACCGATCTATTCCGGGCAACTGATTGAAAAGCTCTCTTCTTTCATTGAAAAGATGTAAGATCTTATTGCTTTTATTCCCTTTTTCTATCACATGTTCTCACCCTCTTTGCAGCCCTGCAGGCTGGCTCTTCACTAAAACAGCCTTGGGGGGCTTTTTTTATGTTCGACTCGCTCTCTGCTTCTGGATCACACGTACTCACCCCCTTGCGTCCCCCTCTCTGCTCGC
>CAZKMH010000396.1:0-4098 GCA_964553395.1 uncultured Rikenellaceae bacterium
ATAACGGACATATGGTTGAAAATTTTTCAGGCGCAGTGCTGGTGCAGTCAGAGCCTGATGCATCAAGCTTTCCGAGCGGTGGAATAAGAAACACTTTTGAAGCCAGAGGTTATACTGCGTGGGATTTATCTTCACCTGTATTTATTGTAGGATCAACCCTTTGTATTCCGACAATATTTGTCTCCTACACAGGTGAAGCTCTCGATTATAAGGCTCCTCTTCTCAAAGCCCTTTCCGAACTTGATAAAGCCGCTGTTAATATATGCCAGTATTTTGATAAGGAAGTAACAAAAGTAATTGCTACACTTGGTTGCGAGCAGGAGTATTTTCTTGTTGATGAAGCATTATATTATGCCCGTCCCGATATTGTCCTTGCCGAAAGGACCCTTATGGGTCACCAGTCTGCGAAAGACCAGCAGTTGTCTGATCATTATTTTGGCTCCATTCCCGAGAGGATTATGTGCTTTATCCAGGATTTTGAATGTGAAGCTTATAAGCTTGGCATTCCTGTTAAAACCCGTCATAATGAGGTAGCACCTAACCAGTTCGAATGTGCACCGCTGCATGAGGAGGTGAACCTGGCGGTTGATCACAACCAGCTCCTTATGGATATAATGAGGCGTATTGCCCGAAAGCATAAATTCAGAGTCTTGTTTCATGAAAAACCATTTGCCGGCATAAACGGATCAGGGAAACATAACAACTGGTCGATGGCTACAAATACCGGGGTCAATCTTCTCTCTCCCGGGAAAAACCCGAAATCAAACCTTCAGTTCCTTACCTTCCTGGTAAACGTGATTAAAGCGGTTAACGACAGTAATGATGTTATAAGAGCTTCTGTAATGAATGAGTCCAACTCATATCGTCTTGGCGGACATGAGGCCCCGCCGGCAATAATATCTGTTTTCCTTGGAACATATCTGACAAATATGCTGGACGATATTGTTAGTAAAGTAACAGATAAAAAAATGACCCCGGCTCAGAAAACAGAGATCAAACTGGGAATAGGCAAAATTCCGGAGATTCTGCTTGACAATACAGATCGTAACCGCACATCACCTTTTGCATTTACCGGTAACAGGTTCGAATTCAGAGCTGTTGGATCATCGGCAAATTGCGGAACTTCCATGATTGTACTTAATGCTGCAGTTGCCCACCAGCTGGCAAAATTCAAAACGGAGGTTGACCGGATTATCAAAAAAGGGAGAAATAAGGATGAAGCAATATTTCAGGTGCTGAAAAAATATATCCTTGAATCGGGGAGAGTGTTGTTTGAGGGAGATAATTATAACAAGGAATGGCACATAGAGGCTGAGAAAAGAGGATTGTGTAATATTAAAAGCGTGCCTGAATCGATCAGATGTTATATAAATAAAGAATCAAAGGATGTTCTGATAGGTTCGGGTGTTTTTACCGAAAAGGAGCTTGAGGGACGCGTGGAAGTTGAGTATGAAAAATTCACAAAGAAAGTACAGATCGAATCCAGGGTTCTGGGCGACCTTGCAATTAACCATATATTGCCAACAGCAATAAATTATATGACCTCGCTTCTTGAAAATGTGAAAGGCTTAAAAGAGGTATTCTCAGATGGTGAATTTGAAAGGCTTGCTGCCGCGCGTAAGGAAATGATAATTACGATTTCAGATCATATTTCGAGTATCAAGAAGCTGGTCAATCAGATGATAGAGGAACGAAAAAAAGCAAATGTGATCTCCGAACCGTTTAAAAAGGCAGTGCAATACGAGAAAAAGGTTAAACCTTATCTTGAAGAAATCCGTTCACATATTGACAAGCTTGAGCTGATAGTCGACAATGAAGTCTGGCCGTTACCGAAATACCGGGAACTGCTCTTCACAAGGTAGACAGACGACATGGGCATTAATGTAGGGGCGTTGCATGCAACGCCCTTACAATTTATAATAATTATCCCGCCCTGTCGTTAGTAATTACACAGGTCTGATTAAATTGATTATTTTTATGGTCAAATCGGAAATGATATCATGAAAAGGCTTTCGATCCTTGTTATAATACTAATAATTGCCTCAGGTCAGGAATCGCCTGCACAGAAAAAAAGGGCGGAAAGAGCGTATTCTGCCTATAATGCAGGTGAATATTATGATGCAATTGATGAGTTCAAGGATACCTATTCCAAAACTAAAAGGACTGACCAGGAAACGCGTACCGAGTATATATTTATGATTGCCGAATGCTATCGTCTTATAAATGACCCCAGGAATGCTGAAACCTGGTATAAGCTGGCAGCACGATCATCATTTTCAAGACCTGAAGCGCAGTTCTGGCTGGCAGCTTCACTGAAAAAAAACGGCAAATATCAACAGGCAATAGATGAATTCAGGAAATATAAGCAGGTATCACCCTCCGATGCAAAGGCCGATCAGGAAATCAGGGCATGCGAACTTGCACTTGAATGGCAGCGTAATCCGGAAGCATATACCGTGGAAGAGGTCAAGGACCTGAATTCAAGAGAAGCTGATTTCAGTCCGGCATACGGACGTGATGATTTTGGAGTCATCTATTTCACCTCCTCACGCGATGATGCTGAAGGTAACAAAACACATGGCGCCACAGGACAGGGATTCACTGATATTTTTGAGAGCAGGCTCGATAAAAAATCCAAATGGAGCATCCCGGTTCCGGTTGATGTGATAAACAGCGAATTTGAAGATGGCACCCCTTTCTTTACATCAGAATATAAGGAACTTTATTTTACAAGATGTGAAGCCGGAAGACGCGAACAGAAAGGCTGCGTGATCATGCTCTCCAAAAAGACGGGAGAGAGCTGGAGCGAACCTGAAAAACTGGAGATACTTTCTGATTCACTTGTTGCAGCTCACCCGGCTCTGACTGCCGATGACCTGACACTCTATTTCGTTTCGGATATGGACGGAGGTTCCGGCGGAAAAGACATCTGGATGACAACACGTGATGAAGCCGGATCCAAATCCTGGTCAAAACCTGTCAATGCAGGTCCCGACATAAATACAAGTGGTAATGAGGTTTTCCCATTTGTAAGGAGCGATGGCACTCTCTATTTTTCATCCGATGGACTGATTGGTATGGGTGGTCTTGATATCTTCAAAGCTACAGCACAACCTGACGGCTCCTGGATGGTCCAGAATATGAGGACTCCGATAAACAGCTCAGCCGACGATTTCGGGATCACCTTCGAAAATGAAAACGAACGCGGTTTATTCACTTCCACCAGGAAAGGAAGAGGTAACGATGAACTCTACAGTTTCGAGTTCCCGCCGCTGAAATTCAATGTTACAGGGCTGGTCAAGGACGAAAAGACAGGTGCCCCCATTTCAGCATCGACCGTACAGCTGATAGCCAGCGACGCATCCAACCTGCAGGCAGAAACAGGACAGAGCGGAGATTTCAGGTTTGCTCTCAAACCCGATGTAGACTATATTTTCCTGGCTTCAAAGAGAGGTTATCTGAATGGGAAAGAGAAAGAGACTACAAAAGGACAGGAGAAGAGCCGTGATTTTCTGGTGACAATACTCCTTACTGCCATCGATAAACCTATAGAACTTCCGAATATATTCTACGACTTTGGAAAATGGGATCTTCGTCCTGAATCGATGGTGTCCCTCGACAAACTCGTTGAGACTCTTAACGATAACGAAACTGTGACCATTGAACTGATGTCGCATACCGACTCCCGTGATACTGAAGAATACAACTATGACCTGTCACAAAAACGTGCCCAGTCAGTCGTTCAGTATCTTATCGAAAAAGGTGTGGAACCTGAAAGGCTTTCAGCAAAAGGTTATGGTGAATCGAGTCCTAAGGTAGTGGATGAGTCAATTCTGGCTCAGGCTGCTTTCCTGAAAACCGGGACCACTCTTAGCGAACAGTATATTAATACTCTCCCCAGCGAGGAACAAAAGGAGATCGCCCACCAGGTTAACCGGCGCACCGAGTTCAGAGTGTTAAGGACGGATTATGTGTCACCAAAGAAGTAATTTTGTTAACATGTACTCACCCCCTTTAGTTTTCCCCCTCCTTTGACCGGCCGCCGGATCCCTCTGAAGGCGAGGAGTATTTTATGTATCACCAACGGCTTATAAAACG
>CAZKMH010000397.1:0-4087 GCA_964553395.1 uncultured Rikenellaceae bacterium
TCCATTCACCGGTAATAACCCGTAATTTACAGACTATTTCGGATTTTTACATAAATAAACTTTGTAAACTAAAAAAGTTTTCTCATTTTTGCATCGTTTTAAAATCTGATAATGGATTACAGGCAAAAAATAACAGAAGAAGCCGCGTTAATGTTCCGAACTTATGGGATCAGAGCTGTTACCATGGATATGCTCGCAAACCGGATGGGAATCTCAAAAAAAACGATCTATGAGGTGTTCAGAGACAAGGATGAGCTGCTGCAGGGCGTATTAAGGTTGATGATCCTGCGACAGAAAGAAGTAATGAATAAGATCCTTGATGAATCGGAAAATGTAATTGAGGCAATTCTTAAAATGCTTGACAAAATGATAGATCATTTACAGTTTATGAGTCCGGCATTCCAGTTGGATATCAGACGGTATCATAATGAATTTGCAGACAGGCTGAACTCAGGGGAAGGGATCCCTTTTTACCAGGATAAAGTGGAGATTATTAAAAAGGGAATTAAAGAGGGTCTGTTCAGGAAAGATATTGATATTGATATAACCAATAAATGCATAACAGAAGTGTTAAAAATACCATATGACAAAAATGTCTTTTCTACTGATGATTTGCATGATAAGGATGTCCTGAGAAATTTTTACATCAATTACCTGAGAGGGATATCAACCCCAAAGGGTCTTGATCTTATAAATCATTATGAAAAGAATGCAGGTCAGACTCTAAACAGATAATCTTCTAATTTAAATGAATAACATAATATGTATGAAAAGTAAATTTTTGGTTGCAGTAGCTTTTCCCCTTTTAATCAGCGGGAGTGTAACGAAAGCGCAGCAAAATAACACTGAGCTTAAGCTCTCGCTCAGGGAAGCACAGGAATATGCGTTATCCAATAACAAACTGATACTTTCAGCCAGGTCGGATGTTCAGGCTGCCAGAATTGCTGTTTGGGAGACCATATCAGCGGCATTGCCTCAGGTTAATGCTTCAGGCTCATTCATAGATAACCTGAAACTTACTACTTTCCTTTTGCCAGGAGAATTAATGGGCCAACCTGGCGAAAAAATCCCGGTAACTTTTGGTAGTCAGTTCAATGCAGGAGCATCAGTAGAAGCGAGCATGCTGATCTTTAATGCCCCATTATATATCGGAATTGAGACTACAAAGCTTGCTCAAAAACTGAGTGAGGAGAATCTCACTAAATCGGAACTTGATACTAAAGAATCAGTAAGCTCAGCTTATTTTCTGATTCTTGTTTCAGAAAAGTCGCTTGAACTGCTTAACGACAATATTGCAAACCTTAATGAAACTCTGAAATCAACTAGAGCGATGTATTCAGTTGGAATGGCTGAATCTACTGATGTTGACCAGATGGTATCCAACTTAAATATGATTGAGAACAACAGGAGTTCACTTGAACGTACAATCGAATTGAATTACAATATCCTCCGGTTCCAGCTGGGTGTACCCATGACAACGAAAATTACCCTTGCCGAGACACTGGAGCGCCTTACAGAAGAAATTAATGTTGAAGCATTATTATCACAGGATTTTGACCATACCCGGAATGTTGACTACAAACTTGTTGAAGGACATGAAATTATGTCGTCACTTGCATTGAAATCACAGAAAGCTTCGGTACTTCCGACTCTGGCAGGTTTCTATAACTTTGGTACCACCGGTATGGGAGATAAGATTTCCGACCTGGGCTGGTATAAAAATTCCATGGTTGGTGTCTCGCTTTCTGTTCCGATCATTTCGAGTGGTCAAAGATATGCACAGATAAAAAAGGCACAGATAAATCTTGAGAAAGCAAAAACCACTAAGGATATGGTTACTGAACAGCTTATGTTGCAGGAAAAACAGCTCAGGTACAACCTGGTAAATGCTAATCTTCAATATATAAGCCAAAAAGAGAATATAGAAGTTTCAGAAAGAGTTTATACAAGCATGGAGAATAAATATAAACAGGGAATAGCATCAAGTCTTGAGCTGACTCAGGTAAACAGTCAGCTGTTACAGGCTGAAAACAATTATGTTTCAGCTCTGATGAACCTGCTTCAAACCAAGGTCGCTTTAGATAAACTATTGAATAATATGTAATTAATCCTGAAATATTAAAAATCAAAATGATGAAGTACTTTAAAACAATTTCGGTTATAATAATAAGCAGCCTTATCTTTTCGGCCTGTTCATCAAAGAAAAACAATGAAACAGCAGCCACTCCTGATGGTACACCCGCAATTGAAAAGGCTGCAGTGCCGGTCAGGGTAATGACACTGGAAAAGACAAAAATAGCACGGACAATCGATTACACGGCGACTGTATTGCCTTTTGAAGAAGTAAATATGGCTCCTTCCACACCCGGAAGGATAGATAAAATATACGTGGAAACAGGTGACAGAGTTAACAAGGGAGAAGATTTATTTTTGATGGACCGGACCCAGCTCTACCAGCAAAAAGTGCAACTGAGCAGCCTGGGCAAAGACCTTTCAAGGCTCGATACTTTATTAAGATCAGGCAGTGTCACCATGCAGCAATACGATCAGATGAAAACACAGTATGATGTTCTTAAAACAAATGTGGAATTTATGGAGCAGAATACCCTTATGAAAGCTCCTTTCAATGGTGTCGTTACAGGAAAATATTTTGAAAATGGTGAAATGTATTCAGGAACACCCACAACACAGACAGGACGATCTGCTATAGTTACTGTAATGCAGATCAATCCGCTGAAAGTAAATGTAGCAGTATCAGAACAATATTATCCGCTCATAAAGATCGGTATGAAAGCAATTATCACTACAGATGTCTATGAAAATGAGGTGTTCACGGGAAGGGTGTTCAGAAAAGCCCCGACGGTAAATTCGGCTTCAAGATCATTTATTGCGGAAATAGAGCTTCCCAACAGGAATGATATCCTCAAACCGGGGATGTTCATACGGGTGTCAATGGATCTGGGTGAAGTTGAGACTTTTGTTGTACCGGCTGCTACAGTTCTTATGCAGGAAGGTACCAATGTGCGATACGTTTTTGTTGAAGATCAGGGTATTGCCAGACGTATTGAAGTTTTGATCGGAAAAAGATTTGATGACAGGCTGGAGATCATTTCAGATAACCTTAAGGAGGGCAGCCGGCTTGTAACGGAAGGACAGGCAAGACTTCTCAATGAAGATAAAATCGAAATAGTAATATAATTCGGGGACCAACAATAAATTAAAATATGAGTATATACAGTTCTTCAGTAAAGAGACCGGTAACAACCATCCTGATCTTCGTAGCCTTGATTGTTATCGGACTCTATTCACTTGTCAGACTACCTGTCGATCTATATCCCGAAATAGAACTGCCATTTGTGACCGTTCTTACAACATATCCCGGGGCAAGTGCTTCGGATATTGAAAGCAATGTCACCCGTCCGCTTGAGGATGTTCTCAATTCTGTAAGTAACCTTAAGGAACTTACTTCAACCTCGAGTGACGGGCTGTCAGTAATCTTCCTCAACTTCGAATACGGATCGAATCTCGATGAAGCCATGAACGATATCCGTAGCAACCTGAACTTTGTTACCAGGATATTACCTGAAGAATCAGAGGACCCGACCATTATCAAATTCAATTCAAGCATGATGCCAATTATCTTTTATGCTATTACAGCCAGCGAAAGTTATGCGGGTCTTGAGAAGATACTTGATGAGAAAATAGTCAATCCGCTTAACAGGATTGAAGGGGTCGGAAATGTGGCTCTTTCAGGGGTTCCCGGCAGAAGGATCTATGTGGATATCGATCCGAGGAAAATGGAGGCATATAATCTTACAATCGAGCAAATTGGTGGTGTTCTAAGGGCGGAAAACATGAACATGCCCGCTGGCTACCTGGAAATGGGGCAGACAGATTATCCGCTGAGAATCCAGGGAGAATTCCCAGAGAGCGATATCCTGATGAATATTGTGGTAAGTAATTTTAACGGTAATACTGTTTATCTCAAGGATATAGCTGAGGTACGCGACACTATCAGGGAATCGAAGCTCGATACAAAGATAAATGGTGTTAAGGGAATGGGGCTCTTTGTTCAGAAACAGTCAGG
>CAZKMH010000398.1:0-4087 GCA_964553395.1 uncultured Rikenellaceae bacterium
GGGGATAGGGGGTAAATCCTCTGTATAACAATAGAATAAATAAAAAATCCAGAACATATCCTATAACCCAACTTAATTGATCCATAAATGCGAAAATTTCTCTTTCTACTTCTGTTAATTCTACCTGTTTATCTCTCCGCCCAGCAGGATAACGCACCGGTATTGGGCGTCAGCGACAAGAGGGCAGAGATCTATGGGCTGAAGAATGCCCGTGTGGTAGTCGACTTCCAGACTACTCTCGAGAATACTGATATTCTTATCGCCGACGGCAGAATTAAAGCCATCGGCAATGGACTCGTTTTCCCTGAAGGAACCATCATTTACGATCTTACCGGCAAAACTGTTTATCCCTCATTCATAGATGTTTACGCAGGGAATTATGGAATAAAGACACAAACCTCAACCGGTGAATCCAATCCTTATGCTGCCCTGATGATGCTTCAGCAGGGAGGCAGATCGGCGGCCCCCGTAACCCCTGAACCAAGGATCGCCGACTACTGGAACGACGGGATAAATACCTCCTTCAACGTATCGGAAGAGTTCATTCCTGATAAAAGAACAGCCGGTGAATTTCGTCAGATAGGCTTTGGAGCAGTTGTTACCTTTAAAGCTGATGGCATAGCCCGCGGTACTTCGGCACTGGTTTCCACCGGCGACGGGAAAGCGAATAACCTTCTGCTTAAGAATAGAGCATCCGCAAATTATTCATTTTCCCGTGGACGTTCATCAGACATATACCCCCTGGCACAATTCGGGATAATCGCACTTCTGCGACAGCTTAATTACGATGCTCAATGGTACAAACTGCTGCCTTCCGGGTATTTTCATGATAATGGGCTTGAAGCATATATCTCTAATTCTTCATTACCTCAGGTGTTTGAAGTATCAAAAAAGATAGAGATTATGCGTGCCGATAAGGTCGGTAAAGAGTTCAACATAAACTATATAATTAAAGGAGTCGGTGATGAATATCAGGCGCTTGATGACATAAAAAAAGCCGGCAACAAACTCATAATTCCATTAAACTTTCCCGAGGCACCGGATGTAAAGGATCCATATGACGCTGCAGCAGTCTCATATACAACACTCAAACATTACGAGATGGCACCCTATAACCTTTCTTTTGTTTCAAAGGCAGGAGTGACCTTTGCCATTACTTCATCCGACCTCAGAAAACGTAGCGATTTTCTGACCAGCCTCAGAAAAGCTGTAAAGAATGGATTACCTGAAAATGAAGCTCTGAAAGCCCTTACCTATACTCCGGCCGGTATGATAGGAGCAACGGACCTTCTGGGAGCCATTAAGAATGGAATGGTTGCAAATCTGCTTGTTACATCAGGAAATATCTTCACCGATAATTGCATAATCTACGAAAACTGGGTGCAGGGTAAACCATACAGGCTGGTTGATCTGAGATTAAAGGACCTTCGCGGCATTTACTCCCTGGAAGTCGATACTGCCAGGTATAAACTAACTCTTTCGGGAGCTTTTGACAAACCGACAGTTAAACTTGTATATGATTCTTCAGAAGTCAGGGGAGCAACTTTCAGCCGGGAGAAAGATCTGGTGACGATAAATTTTGAAAGGGCGAAAATGAAATTCCGGTTATCAGGGTACATAGTTGATAAGAATATGGAGGGAAATGGTCAGCTTGATAGCGGAAGATGGATCAAATGGAAGGCTGATTACACGGGCACTGCTCCTGATGGGTCAAAACCTGCAAAGCCCGCTCTGAAAACTGAAATCGGAAAAATTGTCTACCCGTTTACTGCTTATGGCCGAACGGAACTGCCGAAGCAGGAGGATGTGCTTATTAAGAATGCAACAGTCTGGACCAATGAAAAGGACGGGAAGCTTCTCAATACTGATGTCCTCGTCAGAGATGGAAAAATCTCCAGGATCGGGAAAAATCTTTCATCAGGGAGTGCCAGGGTTATTGATGCAACAGGCATGCATCTGACACCCGGGATGATAGATGAACACTCTCATATCGCCATGGATGGCACGAATGAAGGCGGACAGGCAATAACTTCCGAGGTGAGGGTAGGGGATGTGGTTGATCCGGAAAATACAAATATTTACCGGCAGTTGTCCGGTGGGGTTACTGCTGCTCACATTCTTCACGGATCGGCAAATCCTATCGGCGGACAGTCAGTAATAATCAAGCATCGCTGGGGTCATTCCGCCGAAGAGCTGAAGATCGAAAACCAGGATGGGTTTTTGAAACATGCACTTGGTGAGAATGTAAAACGTTCAGCCAGCCGTTACCCCAATACCCGGATGGGCGTCGACCAGATAATCAGGGATGCCTATCAGCGTGCATTGGATTATAACAACAAATGGAAATCTTGGAATGACATGAAACCGGCTGACAGGCTTGGGAAAGTGCCTCCCCGCCGCGATCTTGAGCTTGATGCTATTGTTGATGTCCTTGAAAAAAGGAGCTTCATCGAATGTCATACATATGTGCAGTCAGAGGGAACAATGATAATGAATCTGGCCAAAGACTTCGGACTGAAGGTTAATTCGTTGATCCATTTCAATGAAGGATATAAAATTGCCGACCAGATCGCGGAGTATGGTGCCGGTGCTTCAGTGTTTTCCGACTGGTGGGATTATAAATATGAAGTGTATGAGGGCATTACTTATAATGCTGCGCTGATTATGAGCCAGGGTGCTCTTACCTGCCTCCATTCCGATGATGCGGAAATGGGACGAAGGCTTAACCAGGAAGCAGCCAAAACCATCAAATATGGTGGTGTGAACGAAACAGACGCTCTGAAGCTGGTTACACTTAATCCGGCTAAACTGCTGCATCTGGATGACAGGATGGGAAGTATAAAAACGGGAAAGGATGCTGACCTTGTTCTCTGGACTGATCACCCGCTTTCAGTTTATGCTCGGGCTTACAAAACAATGGTTGATGGAATCATTTATTTCGATGAGGAACTGGATGCAATAATGAAGGGACAGATTGATACAGAACGTAACAGGATTATTGCAAATATCCTCAGGGAATCACCTCAAACACCGGCAGCCGGTTCTCCTAACCTTTCTAATCTCCCAAGGCCATGAAGAAGCTGATATTTCTTACAACAATCCTTTCAGCTGTACTATTGCTGGAAGTTGTAGCACAAAGTCCTGTTGTTGCACCTGCGCAGAAAAAACCAATTATACTAACGGGTGGTACTATCCATACCGGTACAGGTGAAGTGATTGAAAATGGAATTGTAGCATTCTCATGCGGGAAGATCACTTTTACCGGGAAAGCATCGGATTTCAATGGTGACAGATCCGGTGCAGAAGTGATTGACGTCACGGGAAAGCAGGTTTATCCCGGACTCATCTTTCCCAACACAAGCCTCGGACTGATTGAAATCAGCGGTGTTGATGTAACAGTTGATAACAGGGAAACAGGCGATCTGAATCCTAATGTGAGGACAATTGTGGCCTATAACACCGATTCTCATGTAATTCCCGTAGTAAGATCCAATGGTATTCTGATCGCACAGGTAACGCCATCGGGAACGCTTTTACCAGGCACTTCCGGTATTGTACAGCTTGATGCCTGGAACTGGAAAGATGCTATTTACAAAGACGACGACGGCATTTACATGGGATGGCCCAGGAAATCTGCAGCCGGCGGCAGGGGCGGTTATACACAACGGCCTCAGACTGGTTCAGACGAAAGCAATTATGACAGAAATGTAGAACAGCTTGAAAAAATATTTTCAGATGCTGTGGCTTATTCAGCCATCAAAAAGCCTGAGGATACAAACCTGCGGCTCGAAGCATTGAAAGGACTTTTCGACGGTTCTAAAACGCTCTTTATCAATGCCTCCGAACCCAAAGGCATCATTGCAGCTATCTCATTTGCAAAGAGATACGGGGTGAAGAATATAGTTCTAACCGGTGCTGATGAATCAGCATGGGCAGTTAAAGATTTCCTTAAAGAGAATAATATCCCTGTTATACTGGCTCACGTTCATGCTCTGCCAAAATATGAGCATAGCGACACCCGTCTTCCTTTCAAGCTTCCAGCAATGTTTAAAAAGGAGGGGATACTCGTCGGATCAACATATGCAAA
>CAZKMH010000399.1:0-4084 GCA_964553395.1 uncultured Rikenellaceae bacterium
TCGTGAAATCTGACAAGAAACCGGTTCATTCACAGGTGGAGATTTATGATTACCTGAGGAAGGTGCATGAGAAGGGGCTGTGAGAGGTGAGAGGTGAGCGTAGAGCGTAGAGCGTAGAGCGTAGAGCGTAGAGTGGTGAGAGGTGAGAGGTGAGTGTCAGGTCCGGATTATGGTTATAAGCGATTTATGATAGTGATATGAATATTACAGCTCTGATTATAGGAACGGTGGTGATTGTGGTTTTCTCGTGGTTCTTTTCAATAAAGGAGAAGAGGTACCATGGGATCGCGAGGATTTTTGCATTTGAGAGCATATTTATACTTGTCCTTTTAAACTACAGATTATGGTTTCGGGATCCCCTTTCCTGGCATCAGCTACTGTCGTGGATTTTCCTGTTTGCATGCATATATCCCGGGATTGCCGGTTATCTTCTGCTTAAAAGAAGAGGAAGGTCTGAAAATAGTTTCGAGAATACGACGGTACTTGTCAAATCAGGTATCTATAAGTACATAAGGCATCCATTGTATTGTTCGCTTCTGCTATTGGGAACGGGTGTTATGTTCAAGGATCCCGGGATCGCTCAGTTGGTACCGGGAATAATAAATGCAGTAGCTATATACTTTACAGCCAGGATAGAAGAGAAAGAGATGGTTGCAAGGTTTGGGAGTGAATATGTTGAATACATGAGGGAAACCAGGATGTTTATTCCTTATTTAATTTGATCCCCTTTAACGCTGGGCCCTCCCATGGGGAAAATAAGAAAGTGGTATATTCTAATTACAATAGTCGACTATTCTGCTGTTATCCAGTTAATTACCCTTTCTGAACCGGGTTTTTCCCTTGTCATGATAACATCAACCAGCTTACCGTTTTCGTCGATCAGGTATTTCTGAAAATTCCATTTCACTTCTGAATCCATGACCCTGTTCTTTTCTTTGGATGTGAGCCACTGGTACAGAGGGTGCATATCGTCTCCTTTAACTGAAATCTTTTCCATCAGGGGGAATGTAACATCATATTTATCTGTGCAGAATTGCCTTATTTCCAAAGCATTCCCGGGCTCCTGTCTGGCGAAATTGTTCGCGGGAAAACCCAGGATCACAAGTTTCTGTCCGTATTGATCGTGCAATGTCTGAAGGTCTTCGTACTGAGGTGTGAAACCGCATTTTGAAGCAGTATTGACAACCATTACTTTCTTCCCTTTAAGTGATGAGAGGTCAAAATCTTCACCCTCCAGAGTTTTTACCTTGAAGCTGTAAAATCCCTCTGACTGGGTTAAAGCGGTGACCGGGGCAGTCATTAAAAACAAGAAGGCAATAGTTTTAAACATTTTCATTTTTAGAGTATTAAGTCCGATTTTAGAACACAGGCACAGTTGAATTGTTCAATTCTTTTTCATTTCATTAATCAGGTTTTGGATTTTTCTCTGCCAGCTTCAGTACCTCAACCAGTGCCCTGCTATTGTGGTATGCACCTTTCCAGGCACTTGCCTTGCGTGATGTTTTGCTCTCTGGGGAAGTGTCGAGTCCATTGGAGTACCATTCACCGTATTGATGATCTACAATTTCATTCTTTATGTATGTCCACATTTTACGGAACGCATCGGGGTAAACAGGCTCATCGGGATATAATGCAGAGAAAAGAGCAAGTGAATGCCATGCTTCTGCCTGAGCCCACCATGATTTACGTTTGTCCATAATTTCTATCTTATCTGCTCCCTTAAAATAGTAACCCCTCTCAAACAGACCGTAATAATCACTATCAAAACCTGATTTAAGAGTGTGATCGACCATTTTTTTTGCCTTTGTAAATGTGACCGGATCGGGCTCTCCGTAAAGCGTTTCCGATGCATCAAGTAAAAGATAGGCAGTCTCAATATCATGACCGAATGAGACATGGTCATACCTCATATTTTTCTCGATAAATGACCTGGAGGAATCTTTAAAAATCACCGGTTTAAGGTCTCTTGTAAAATACAGATGCAGGTAACCTTCATCACAGGTCATTGTATCCCTGACTATTTTCAGCATTTCTTCAAGCCGTTCTTTTACGAGTTTATCCGGCCACACCTGGCAGGTATTGGTAATAGCCTCCAGCAGATGGATGCTTGAGTTCTGATCTTTCCAGCCAGCCGGACTCCATCCGGCGCGGTTGATGATCTGTGTCGACTCAGTTTCGGTAACTTTCAGGCCCGGAGACACAATTACATTATAATATCCACCATAAACCGGGTCGTGGGCAAATTTCTCGAGCCAGTTAAATGTCGTTCTTACCCAATACAGGACGGATGTATCCTTATTTATTTTTGCATACTCCGATAGTCCATACAGTGCGAACGCATTACCATAAATATGTTCATATGACCGGTCCGGGATACGATCTGAACTGACAATATAGTCCAGGAAGAAACCACCATCCTGCCTGTCCCACATTTTCTCAGTCAGAAATTTGAAGCCATGGTCTGCGGCTTTTCTGAATACCTCATTTTCAGGATATTCAGATGCTGCTTTTGCAGCTGTCCAGAGCCCTCTCGCCTGGGTTACAAGCATCTTGTCCTGGGATTCCGACATGGTCCAGTCATGGTCAAAGTTTGTCCAGTAGCCGCCGTTAACAGTGTCAATTATCCTAGGGTACCAGTGATCAAGAACACTGTTGAGCTCGAATTCAATTTCGGCGAGCGACACTCCAAAAAATATGTTCTGTTCTGATTTAGACCTGCACCCGGTCAGAAGCACTGTAAAGATGATGACAGAAATATTGAATCTGATTAAAAGTGCTATTGATTTCATCTCAATGATTTATAAATATTTTACAAAATAATACTTTTTGAAATGCCTTAGTGATCCTTAGGAACTATAAATTTCCAAACAGGCACGTGGGATGGAGTTACCTGGATTACGCAATGATCAGGATTCTTAACGGAAAAATTTTGATTTTTTAGAACGGGCCAGGGGTTCATTAAACAGCAGTGAACCTAATTCCCTTGGAACATCTGTCTCAATAATATCAATGCCTTTTGTAAAGAATTCATCGTACTCATTTTTCAGTGAATTATAATCTTTTACCTGATTTGTAAGGTATTTTCTGTCTACATTCCTGGAGCTTCCGGCCAGGCACATAACACCTCTCTGATGAAGAAAATTATAAAGTTCAGTATCCTGCGGCAGATTGTGTCCGACGAATGCGATCACATTTTTCCAGGGGATTCCCGTTTTCTCAAATTCAAGCGCCTGTTTTATGTTTGGCACCATCACCTCCATCATGATATTCTTGTTCAGTTCATAACATTTCCTGGCTTCATCGAAGCTGTATACAATCATGATGACATTCCCTTCAGCATTGTGTTCCTCTGCTTTTCTTACTCTTGCGGCAACGGGGACATCTTTCTGATCCAGTACCAGTATACTCTTTCCCCTGGCCCATTCCAAAGCTTCATCAAGTGTAGGGATCTGATAATCAGTGACATTGCCCTTAAGATCTTTGAGCTTCAGCTTTTTAAGTTCACTCAGAGTGAAATTATTAACATTACCCTGGCCGTTGGTTGTTCTGCGCAAATTCGGATCATGATGTAAGACAATTGCGCTGTCCTTTGTATATCTCGGATCGCATTCCATGAATGCATAAGTATGTTTCAGAGTGTACTCAAAAGTTGCCAGGCAATTTTCAGGATAACCTTCCATGGATCCCCCCCGATGAGCACTGACCAGTGGCAACTGATCACCGTTATATTGTAACAACATCTGCAGCTGCTTACCATTTTTTAACGTGACCAGGTGAAGTTTGCCAGCAGGCTGACCATTCATATTGATTCCGGTGAAAACCATTAATATGAACCAGGTCAGTTTCAACTTAAATGCGATATATTTCGTAATTTTCATTGCGAATTGTTTCGTAATATAAATATTTTTCACGCAGTAAAATAACAAATTAAATAAATAATGGCTATGAACTGATTATTATTAACGCGTTGTGCAGTTGACAATCTTCACTGGCTGTATGTACTCAGCCTCCCGGCCCCCTTCTCTGCTCTGTTTTTCATGTACTCATCCCCCCGGCCCCCTTCTCTGCTGTCGCAAAGAAGGGG
>CAZKMH010000400.1:0-4082 GCA_964553395.1 uncultured Rikenellaceae bacterium
GGCCATACTCCCGGTCATTGAAGCCAGGAGCTCCGACATTGTCATTCCGGAGAGGTAGGGGCGTATCATAATCTGAGCTTCGACCTGCCCTACAAATGCGCTTGCAACATTTGAAAGAGCTTCGCTGCCGCTCACACGCATTGCCCAGTGCACAAAGCGCGCTATTCCTGCGATTACCCTCTGCATCAATCCCACATGGTAAGCCATTGCAACAAGAACACAGACGAAAATTATTGTGGGAATAAGAATAAAAAGGAATATGCCTCCCGACACGATTTCAGGTGGAAGGATCTGAGGAACTTTGGTAAGGTCACCGAAAACGAAGAGACCACCCTGCTGTGAAAAATCGAGCAGCTTGTTAATTGCTTTCCCCAGCCATGCAAAAATTGTCTGCCCGGCCGGTATCTTCAGAATAAAAACTGCGAGTGCTATCTGAAGGATCAGACCGGAGATAACAAGCCTGTAGTTTATTGCTTTTCTGTTGTTCGACCATAAAAAAGCGAGTCCAAGGATAACAAGGATCCCGATTATTCCAGTAAATCTTGCCATAAATACCGGTCAGATTAAAACGTGCATAAACTTACTTCTTTTTTCACAGGTAAGAATTGCATGCCTGAAAGATTTTCTGTTACAGTTTTATGGCAACCTGACCATGAAGCGGTAATGCCCTGTATATGATTTTTGCATCTTTCCGTGGAAGACGGATTTTTATGAAAGGATGATATTCAGGTATCTTGAGTGTAAAAACACTTCGTAAGGATTTTATTGTATTTCTTATCCTGTAACGCAGGTCGAATCCGAAAAGGTCCATACCATCACCCAATCTGATTTTTTCTTCCTGGTATATCGAAAAGATGATCCCGTTATCCATTTCAAGTATATAGTTAACAGGCTCGTAATCAGCCGTATCAGGAATAATATCCGGTACGTATTCCGAGGTATCCTTTGGTGCCATTTTAATCATTAAGGGTTCCTTTTGAATGGATGAAAAATCCCTGACAATGGTGAGCGGGCGGGAGAGCAATGTTAAACCAGGATTATTATCGCCATACTTTAAAATCCTGCTGATGTCAGCTTTTTTAATGGCAGCTTTATGTACTGAAACACCGCTGGTCTCAAGTTCGGCAATACTGTCGGCCATGTTAATTGTCAGATAGATTGAATCTGTTTCAGCCATTGCTATTCTTGATTGAAGATAGGCTTTATCATTCTGCAAGCTGAGATATGCCGAATCTGTCAGTATCCTTTCATCTGCCGGATTCCCCTCAGCCTGGATTAATTCGTAATTTTCTTTCAGCGATTTTAGCAATTTTGCAGGAGCAAGCAGCATCATAACCAGGTAGTAAACCATAAAAACCAGAATTAAAACCGCCGCGATAATGTATCCTTTCTTGTTGACTTCCGGTTTATCCTGAATCTCTGTTTCCATGGAATTTAAGTTGTTAAGGTCAGAAAATATAGACTTTGGATCCAATGCCAAGGGTATTATAGATTGCCTTAAGATCCTCATCATTAAGACGGACGCAACCGTGAGTGACCGGCATACCTAAAAAGCGTTTGTACAGGGTACCATGTATAAGGTAACCATCACCCAGGGAAAGTGCATAATCGCCAAGCACTCCGTATTCAAATCTTGAATCATGATTTTCAGGTGGTATAGGTAATCCTTCCTCAACAAATGACCAGTCGGGTCTTTTCCATGTTGGATTTGTTGCTTTTCCCTGGACCAGGAATTTGCCTTTGGGTGTTTTGAATATCCAGCTTCTTCCCTCCAGTGTCTGGAGCATCTTATAACTGCCCGAACTGCAGTAACCCTCCCGGATAAGCTTTTTGTTCCTGTAAAGCAGAAATTGGTTGTCTGTTGTATTTATTACCATGTATGACTGACCTGACGTATAGCTGCCGTACTTCCTTGCCAGACCCTGGACCTCCCTGCTCAGTTGGGATATCTGCTTTTTATATGCATTATCCTTTTTCAGCCCGGCAATATTTGCAGGCTTATCTGCCTTCCCAAAATGAATTTCCTGAATCTCAGGAACAACATAATTGAAGAAAAAGATCAGGAACAATATGAATAAAAAAACAACAAGCCGGAAAATGATCTTAGAGTGCCTGTTCATCTTCTCAGAGCATTTAAAAGATTGGTCATCGATCCTACGATTGTGACAGGTGTTCCAACTTTCGCGTTTTTAAAAATACTATCCATTTCTCTGTCTTTCAGGGCAATGCATCCATCTGTCCAATCGACTCCTTTCCCCCCGTTACCATGTATTTCTATCATACCTCCGATTTTTGCAGAACGAGGCAGTGATCCTCTGGAAATCTCAATTCTGAATTTTGCGGTATCCTCTTCATTTGGATAATTAAGAAGTAGAGCTTTATAATATAAGGTACTGTCCCCGTCAAGCTTTTTAATTATTTTATACATCCCCTCGGGTGTGGCTTTATCGCCTCTCAGTCTTTTATGACCCACCCAGTTCCTGCCAAGTTCAGCAGTGTACTCATCTACTTTTTCCCCGTTCAGGTATACAACAATTTTCCGTGAGAATTTGTCAACTATAATTGAGTAATCGCCGGTTTTCCTTGAAACGGCAATTGTACTGTCGATCCATGTTTTCCACTTCGGATACAATCTGAAGTAGCTTCTCAGGTCTTTGTCTGCAAACTCGAATGATGTTTTAAGCAGTATTGCCGATTCGGTAAGGGTCTTCTCCGCATCGAGGTAATGCATGTTCCTGAAAGCTATTTCTGAATCTTTAAGCAGCATTTTTCCTTTTGAAATACGGTTTCGGATCTCCGCATTCAGGGGATAAGAATGAAAACGTGTATTTATTTTTTTAAGTAGCAGATTAACTTCTTCCAGCTGCCAGATGAGTTTCCCTCTAAGGTTCGTCTTAAGGATTACTGAACCTTCTGTGGCATGAGTGGCAGCTCTGGTTGCCAGTCCTGCAAGATCTGCCACCCTGCCGTAATTCCTGCTGTAAAGGAATCTCTCGTTTTCCTGTCGCCAGACCATCAATGCAGAATCATAGAGTTCTTTTGCCTGATTGCAGAGGTCGCACGAGTATAATTCAGCTTCATTCCTCGAAGCAGCTGAAATAGAATCTCTTGCAATTTTCATTTCGCCGGAAGGAGGATCCGGTACCGGGTAAAAAGTCAAAAATCCCGCCAGTGTAATAAAACAGGCTACAGGGGCAATTATCAAAATATGTTTCCAGGCTTTTCCCAATATATCAGGTCAGGTTCGTTATAAAAAAACCCCGGGTCTGAGCCCGGGGATTACTTCTAAAAAACTTATGCAGGATTAAAATCTTATTCTGGCTTTTGTCAAAGCTTCTTTGATCTCGGAATTGAGTCCATCAGCTTTTTCCTTGGCAGCTTTGATCTTGTTAAGAGCATCCATATAAGCACCTTTGTCGAAAGCACCCTGTGCTTCTGTAACGGCAGCCCCAACGTTTGCAAGGTCGGATTTGATTTGCTCAATTACGGCTGCACCCTCTTTTCCTCTTGGAAGTCTAGGAACAAGTTTATTATTTTCTGCGATAACTGATTTAATTTCATTAAGAAGTGATTCAGCTTCTTTCTTTACTTCTGCTTTTTTGGCAGCTACACCAGCAGCAGCCTGATTTGCAAGAGCTGTAACCTCATCAAGTTTTACCCTTACGTCTCCGAATTTCTTGAAAAGTTTCCCTCTCTGGGTTTCAACTTCAGCCATTACAGCATTCATTGAATCCTGTACTGCGGCAAATTCAGCAGGCAGGTAAACATTAGCTTCAGCTGCCTTTGCTGCTTCGATAGCTGCATTGGTAGCATCGATCTGAGCCTGTGGAACTTTACCACAGCTGGCAAGGATCACAACCATTGCGATAGCTGCAAATCCAATTAATACTTTGTTCTTCATTTTTTTTTAATCTTTTTAATACTTTGTTATTAAAACTTCCTATCGTTTTTATTCTCCGATGGATTTTTAAAATTCGCTGCAAAGATACTATATTTTAATCATATAACAGCTAAAAACAAAATATTATAACGCGTTGTGCAGTTAACCATATTCTCTGGCTGCATGTACTCATCCCCCCGGC
>CAZKMH010000401.1:0-4080 GCA_964553395.1 uncultured Rikenellaceae bacterium
AAACTGGTCAAACTGGATTTCATCACTTATTGTAACAAAATCTGTTCCCAGTGAGGTTACCCTGGCATATTTGTTAATTACACCGCCTATACTGGTTTGTGAATAGAGATGGACGCTTAACCCGGCGATAAGTAACAGACTTAATATTAGCCACTTAATATTAACAGACAATTTAAGGGTCATCAAAAACCTTCTATGAGCCGCTAATATAGTTAAATAATTGATATTATTCAATATGAGTTCGCAGGTGCCTCTCCGGGTTTTTCAACAGTGAACTTAAGAGGAAACTCCACAAAGAATGTTGTTCCCTTATCCGGTTCCGAATCGAACCATACCCTCCCGTTGGCTCCTTCCGCATATTTTTTGACTATTGAAAGTCCAAGCCCTGTTCCGGATGATTTGGTTGTAAAATTCGGCGTGAACATTTTTTTCTTCAGGGTATCAGGAATACCGGTTCCGTTATCCGACACCGAAACAACTACCTTGTTCCCTATTACTTGAAGAGCAACCTTTATCAGCCCTTTCCGTTCCGGAGGAATTGCCTGAATGCTGTTTTTTAAAAGGTTTGAGAAGATCCCGTTAAGATGTTCCTTGTCGGCGAAAATGATAACTTTTCTCTCAGTTGGCCACTTCACTTCAAAAGAAATATTGTCAGAATCCCTGAAAAGATCAAGGGTTGTTTTTATCTGTTCAATCAGGTCGATTTCCAGAGGATTTGTTCCCGGCATTTTAGCAAAGGAGGAGAAAGCAGTCGCAATATTGGAGAGGTTATCAATATATTCTATCTGGTTCCTTGAAAATCCCTCCAGCTTCTTCTCAAAGCCGGAAATACCATCCTTCCACGATTTGAGCAATTGCTGAACATTGAGCTTCATCGGGGTCAGCGGATTCTTTATCTCATGTGCAATCTGCTTTGCCATCTCGCGCCAGGCATATTCCCTTTCAGAATTGGCTAGCTTTTGCGCGCTCTCCTCAAGTTCATCAAGCATCCTGTTATACTGAATCACAAGTTCACCGATCTCATCGCTGCCTTTGTATGAAAGGTGCTCGCTCTTCTTCCCGAGCCTGACCGAGGCAAGTCCGTCGCTCAGCATCGAGAGCGGCGATGTAAGCCTGCCGCTTATGAAAACCGCAAATGACATGGTGATCACAATAAGCAGAAGGATGAAATTTACAATTGCAACAATCAGGTTCGATATCTCCCTGGCCAGGAGGCTCTGCATCCTGAAATAGGGCAGGTTCAGATATGCCATTACATGTTTTTCAGTATTATAGAAAGGCATATATGCTGAAATATATTTCATGGTCCCCACCTTCTCTGTCTGGATATATTCACTTTTAGTCTGGTCGGCAACATTCATGTAGGCCATCATATTCATCCTGTTGCTTGAGAGATTGCGGAAGAAGATTTCCGGGCGGGATGTTGCCATCAGGAATCCGTTCAGGTCATAGAGATTAACATCAGTATTGAATATATTCGACAGTTTGATCAGGAGCTCATTGAGCGATGCATTGCTGCTGTTTCTCCAGTTGGTCGTCAGATGCCGTTCCGTGGCTATTTCATTTTCGAGCTCTATATATATTGAATTAAGCTTTTCCTTGATATTCTCATAATGTTTTGCTTTGTATTCCTTTACAGTAAGAAATGCCACAACAATTCCGATAAGAATGAACGAAAAGAGCAAAATGCCGGTAAATGAGAGCTGGAGCTTCTGACGGAAATTCAGGTTTGTGACTTTACTAATAACCGGCTGGATTAAGAAAAGCATCAACAGGTTGGAGAAAATGAAAATGTAGGTGAACAGGTATGCAAATGATATAATAATATTGCCGACATTCAACACCGGTCTGCTGATCATAATCGTAGCATTGCCATTTCTGTAAAGGATATGCCTGAATCCCTCATCATTGAAAATCCTGTAATCCGATCTTTCATCAACATATCCCATATCAGTTTTGTTGTACGGAAACTCACCATTTTTGAGAACAATTTCCCCATTGATATATTTCGCAAAAGAGTAGTCCTTCAATCCGGAATACCCGTGGAATCTTTTATCGAGAAGTAATTCGGAATACCCTTGCTGGAAAAAATTAATGTCTCCATATAGCTCTATAAATAAGCCATTTACGGAGTTCTGATTTGTATTAAAAAATAATCTCCCCATGTAATAGGATCTTCCGCCCTGGTTATCAATGAAATAAAAATCTGTCCCGGTGAGCAGATATCCGTATTTCCTGATCCTCTCACCGAAGAATCCAAAGCAGTCCTCGAAATTATTGTCTTCCGGGCCCACTCTGATTGACTGACCGCTCCTGCACACGTAAATGTTGATGTTGAAATTACCCCAGTAACCATTAAAATAAGTTTCATTCAGGTAGGCTGAGATTGTACTGAAATCAGTCCGGTCGAACATTTCATCATCCATAAGATTCATGAGGGTCGAGTCGGTCGTGATCTCAGGCCACATGTCAAGCAGAAGATGTTCTGCCTCGGGATCGTTTTCTGTCGAAAATGACAGGCTCTGTACTTTAATGTTCTCATTGGTTTTTATTTCCGAATTGACTGTTATCACATACAGTGAATAGATGCCCATGATCAGGGAAAAAATGACTGTAGTGTTCAATTTCCCAACCCTTTTCTGCTCCGCGATCCATGTAAGCAATATCATTCCTGCCCAGACAAGGCAGACAGCGAGCAATGATAACGGTTCGCGGTAAAAAAATGCCAAAATTACAAGAAACGAAGCCAGCACCGATAACCTGACCATCCGAATGCCTGCCAGCCGGCCGGCGTGAAAAGCTTTGTGAATTATAAACAACGGGACAAGGAGAAGAAGGATAATTGAACTGAATCCGGCAATACTGTAAACGCTTAATTTAAGTACTTTATAGGTCTCAAAGTTTATATTCGAGTCTGAAACAAGCTTGCTGAAAACAATATGAACAACACTTATCAGAAATGCTCCCGTAATAAACATTGCTAATAAAATCTGGAACTGCTTTGAAGATTTTACCTTCCCCGATTCACTTATGGGGAAGTGTTTATGAAATACATAAGTGAAGACCGAACCAAGGACACTTATCAGCAGGAGGTGGCCCAGGGAGGGGATAAACCAGCCAAGTGAAAATATATACGGAGAAAATAATCCGGTACGATACATGACAGAAGGTTCCTGCCCGAAAATGAATATCCCGTAAATTGCCGCAAAAATAACAATGCATGTAATTACTCCTGCAACATTCTTTCCTCTGGCAACCAGCCCTTTAACTACCTCAAGTGCCAATAAAATTATCAATACCAGTACTGTTGCCCATAAGATCAGGGGAATGAAAATGAAAGGGAATTTACTCATCACTTCAGGGAATGAAAGGGAAAACAGGAATTCTCCGCGGTTGTTATATACATTATATGCCGATTCATCCGGGGTGGTACTGAATCCCGTTTCAGGGGGAATTTTGTAATCTTTGGCGAAACCGTTCCTGACAATATCATTTTCAAAACCAAAATCGGTTCTGACCCTCAGCAACCCTATTATCTTCTCATTGCCTGCTTCTACAGTTTCCGGAAGGAACCACCCGTTCTGTAAAAAAATAAGAGGTTTCGAAAATAATGAATCATCCAGAATCATTGTTGGCACGTCAAAATTATTATCTGACCAGTGAATCAGCTTTCTGTCTATATACTGAAGGATGGTAATTTCGTTTTCTTCGGCTATGCTGAAAATCCTGGTTTCCGATACTGATCCGCGAGGTTCGCCCCTTGCCAGAATAATTTTCAGTTCATTCAGGCACTCCCCCATAATCTTTTCCTTTTCTATGAGTATCCTGTTGAATCGTTTAGTACGGAACCTGTCCTCGAAATCGCTGCGGTGCATAGATTCAGCAATTAATGCGGCCAGGACAATGACAACAGTAAGAATGACAAGAAATAATCTGTGCCGGTTCTCCTTCATAACATTATACAATAACTTATTCATGGTGATACGGTTCACCCTTAATAATTGAAAATGCCCTGTATAGCTGTTCAACGAACAACAATCGTACCAGCTGGTGCGGAAAAGTCATCCGTGAAAGAGAGAT
>CAZKMH010000402.1:0-4078 GCA_964553395.1 uncultured Rikenellaceae bacterium
ATCTTTAACATATAACAAAATTGCCCGACATTTGTTTAGAAAAGATTAGTCAATCACCGGAGCCACAGGCGCTTGGCAGATCACTTAATAATCTTCCGGATGGTGATTCAGTATGAAAAATCATTAAACCTGTCCTTCGGTTTCTATATTTTTTCTAACTTGTTATAGGAACATGGCAGATTGTCAGGTATGAAGCCAGAAATGAAAGTTAAAAGATGTCGTGAATTCAATTGAAAGGATCTGTGATTGGTTAACCCGGCAGCCTCAAGGCAGGAAATGACGGATATATCAAATGCCGTGAATATATACTTTACCTTTTCTGGTTATGTAACGTAATTCAGCTTTTAATAATAAATGTAAGTTCTTTCAGCAACCAGCTTGAATTTCCCATCATCTATATTACTATAACACTGTAACCAGTTGCCATGGTCATCAAACAGAAGATCCTCCACATCCCACTTAATAACACTTTTTGGTCTTTCAGTAGTGACTGTTTGTGTTGCCAAAAAGCCCTTATCATTAAAAGTATTCATGAAAGTTTGCCTCAGGGTATCATCCCCGGAATAAAATTTTGTTTCAATTACCTTTTGCAGTTCATTTAATGAAAAAACCTGATAGCTTCCCTTCATATTTTTAAAATCGAAATATTCAACTTTGGTATAATTGCCGTTATCATCATACGTTATAGTAAACGTCGATATTAGTGTATCGGCTGTTGGTCTGTAGATTTTCCCGCCAACAAAATATCCCTTATTATCGTATTCCGGTATAACATATTGAGTGGTGCTATCTTTTGATTTAAAATCCCATCTGACGACTTTGCCATTTTCAAGAGTTCCAACCCTGCTGTTCCGGATCAAATTTTTTTCATCTATGAGGTCATATCTTGTCAGAGTACCCTTGTCGTCAAAGTAAGCTACAAGATTCCTGGTGGAACCCACACTGTCAAGATCCTTCCAGGTTGCGGGATCGCCTTTAATAATTTTACCGTCCTTTTCAACAGCCCAATAGTTAGTTTCCCTTAATTCTTTAATCTTACCGGTTAAAGACTCAGGAAAAAAAATATAATCGGTTCCAATTCCCAGGATTGTTTTCTCAACAGGTTTTTGCTGAGCACAACTGCAAATAATAAGCGTGGCCAACCCGCAGATAAATGTTTTTTTCTTCATATTCAAGAGATTTACAAATAAGGGAAAATTGTTAAAGGTTTGTTTATGAAAGTTAGACTAAAAAATGATCCAAGTCAAATTTTTTTTATCAATTAATCTGTGCAGGTAAAAAGATCCGGTCAGATAAAAGAGGGGAAAAACACCGCAGAAAGAGATAACCTGTATGCAACAGTAATTTTATTTATTCGTCTATTGAAGAGAGTATTCTGATTATTAAAAACTTTCAGGTGCCCTCAGAGAATAGAATAAACAAACTGAAACTTTTGTAACCTTAAAACAATCTGTGAAAAACTTATTATTGATATTCAGGAAACTAAGAAAGAGCAAGTCGGCTACTTTACTTGGGATCGCCGGACTTGTGGTCGGAATGATGTGCGTTTTCTGCATTTTTCTGCTGGTGACCGATGAAATCAGCTATGACCGTTTTCATAAGCAGGTTGACCGTATCGTTGTGGTTCATGCTTATCTTGAAGGCGGGACTGATAAAGTTGATTTCAATGGTTGTCCGCCTGCAGTGGCTACCGCTTTAAGGGATGAATACCCGGAGGTTGAAACAACCTGCCGTTACATTCCGCCATATATACAATATCTGGTTGCTTACGGAGAAAACAGATACATTGAACGAACGGCTTTTGCCGACTTTACATTTTTTGATATTTTTTCGTTCCCGTTTGTTTACGGCGATAAAGGAGAAGCTGACACCCCTGACAGGATTGTTCTCACAGAAACAGTTGCCCAAAAATATTTCGGAAAAACCAATCCTGTCGGGAAAATTGTCAGGATGGATAACCGGGTCGACATGACTGTGGTAGGGGTTATTAAAGACATCCCAAACAATTCGTCTATTACTTTCGATGCATTGATTCCACTCGAGAACATTCGGGTTAATTATTCGAGAACCGACTATTTGTCAAGCTGGTACAACAATGGTTTTGTAACATTTAGCTTACTTACCACTCCTGAAGGTTTTGGGAAAGTAGCATCAACAATTACCCGGCGTATTCAGAAGGAATTGCCTGAATCGACTAATTACCTGAGAGCTTATAAATTTAAAGATGGCTATTTGTATGAACAGAAACATATCCGTAATGTTCGCATTTTCAGTATGATTGCATTGCTGGTCCTGTTAGCTGCAACGTTGAATTTCATTAATCTGAACACTGCCCGCTCGTCGAAGCAGGCAAAGGAAACAGGCTTGCGTAAAACATTCGGGGCATCACGCATGAATGTGGTACGTTTGATCTATTCCGATGTGGCAATAATCTGTCTTTTGTCTTTTGCACTTGCTGTTCTGCTGGTCTATGCCGGATTGCCATTAATTAACAGGGTGATCGGGAAGGAAATCAGTATGGCAACAATGTTTTCATTCATACCTCTGGTTTTTCTGTTCGTCATATACCTGCTGACGGTCCTGTTAGCTGGTAGTTATCCGGCGTTTTTTCTCTCATCGTTTTCTCCTGCCCAAATATTAAGTTCAAACTTCCAGACAGTCAAAAACCGGGGCATTTTCCGAAATACGCTTGTAGTCGTAATGTTTGTTGTTTCGATTATATTGCTTTCATCGACCCTGGTTATATCGAAGCAAACCGGATACATGCAGAAGATGGACCTCGGCTTCGAAAAAGATCAGTTGATGTATATCAGTCTTAAGGGGAAACTGAAAGAACAGGTCCAGGCCCTGAAACAAGAGCTGGGAAGTTCTCCCGGTGTGATTTCCACATCGGTTGTTTCTTATCTGCCTACCCAGATTGGGAATAATGGTGAAGGTTGGACCTGGGAGGGGAAAGACCCTAATTTCAAACCATTGGTTACATCATGGGAAACGGACGAAGATTTTCTTAAAACATTCGGGGCAAAAATGGTTGAAGGTGATTTTTTTAATAAGGATCAGGAAGGAATCGTTATCAACAAGACATTTGCCGATATCATAGGCTGGGATAGTTTTACCGGCAGGACATTGACCGGTTATGGAACACCATACCGTGTCCTGGGAGTTATTAAGGATATACATTTTAATTCATTGGCAGCTGAGACAAAACCGATGTATATGGAAATGGTGGACAACTTAAAAAATTACCTGATCATTAAGGTAAATACTGACAATATTGGCAATACGATCGATTTTATCCGGAAAAGCTGCCAGGCTATTGAACCTTCGTTCCCTGTTGATTATGCTTTTTTAAATGACAGGTACGATCAGCTGCTGGCATCCGAAATCAACCTGAAAAAGCTGGTTGGCATTTTTTCAGTTTTTGCCATTGTTGTATTATTCCTGGGCCTGTCAGGCATGGTCATGTTCCTTATTGAACAAAAAACAAAAGAAATAGGTATCCGGAAATGTCTGGGTGAAAAAGTATTGTCGATTACCGGTCAGATAATAAAACCATTTCTGATTTCAGGGATAATAGCAATAATAATTGCCGTTCCGGTAACATTGTATGTGATGGAGCGCTGGCTTCAGAGTTATGCTTATCATATTTCTCCTGATATCCGTGCTTTTTTAATATCCGGAACCATCATAATCGGAATAGCTTTACTGACAGTGTTATTTAAAAGTCTGAAGGCTGCAACAAGGAACCCGGTTGAGGCATTACGGTATGAATGAACTTTTCAGGCCTGCGCTGCAATTGTGACTGGTTAATCATGCAATTAAATCCTGAAATAATATCCAGGTTATTGCTGACTATTTACCCGGATAATGTTTAACTTGAACTGATTTTATGAAGATTGAAAGTCAGGCAGGCGTAGATAATGGGGTAATTTACGGGGAGGGGAGGATGTCGCTTTTGTGACTGACGGGGCTGTGGTTTGTCAATAATAATGCATGAGTTGATGGAATAAGGTTAATTTACAAACGAAAGCATAACTTTATCCGCACAGGACTGATAAAAAATTTTTACTGATGAAAA
>CAZKMH010000403.1:0-4054 GCA_964553395.1 uncultured Rikenellaceae bacterium
GGCAAATCAGGTTAGATCAGGTTTATGACAGGCCAACAAAAAATCAATAAAAAGTAGAATCTTACTAATTTACAAAGGATAAATGAAATTTCCAAATAATTTGGAATCAATTTACTGCAAAGTCAGCCTCCAGGCTTTCAGCCCTGCGAATGACATGATCAGGTATATAATATAAAGTAACGTGGTTGGATATAAACCCCTGAAGAAAAAGAGACCGGCAGCTACGGTATTAACAATGATCCACAGAAACCAATGCTCATATATTTTCCTGGCCAGCATCCAGGTAGCTATTATCGAAAGGGAGGTAATGAATGAATCCCATCCCGGCACGGGAGAATCTGTCAGCCGGTCCAGCACCAGCCACATTACTGAGAATAATAAGGTAAAAACAACGCTTAGAGTAATTCCTGTTCTCAGTTTCAGGCGAGAAACCTTTAATCTCTCAGTCTCTTCAAAACCCACCCCTTGCCCCTCCCGGGAGGGGAGTTTTGAAGCCTCAGTCCCTTCGTCTCTCAGTCTTTTAGTCTCAATAGGTCGCCCCCTCCCGCCCTCTCCCCCTCTCATCATCCTCTTCCTGACCCACCAATACCACCCCAATACACTGATAACCAGATAATATCCCTGCAGACCCATATCAGCGTAAAGTTTCCCGCTGAAAAAAATCCAGATGTATACCGCTGAAGTGATTATCCCGACCGGCCAGAGCCAGATATTCTGCCTTATTTCAAGGAAGACATAGATAATTCCGGTTATGGCTCCGAAGATCTCTATATAATTATTTGATATCCAGTCTGTTATTTGCATGATAGATGATTAATTGGCAGAAGGCAGAAGGCAGTAGGCAGTAGGCAGTCGGCAATTATTAGACTTTGCCAATTGCTTTTTACCAATTGCCAACTTACTGATTCCATTAAGAAATGTTTCTATAAACTCAAAAAGTAAAACTGCCCCTGAGCATAAAGTGGATGCCGGCCTGCGGAAAGTAGTATGACCAGGTTTTTTCAATGCCATCCTCATACCAGTTGCCTCCATAGGCATTGCTTTCATATTTATGATTCAGAATATTATTGATAAGAAGCTGGAATTCAGTGCCTTTGATCCCCCGGATAGCCGGATCAAAGTCGATCCTGAGATTATTCACAAAATATGGATCAATGGATCTTTCAGCATTCATTGTGTTATCGAAGTATTGCTTGCCGACATATTTGCTGATAAAGTGAAGCTCTGCATTCTTCAGGATTTTAAAATTCAGATCGCTGGTACCGGTCACAGAAGGGGAATATGCTATATCGACCGTTCCCAGGTTTTTACTTCCGTACTCTTCCGACCAGTCAGAAGTATTATAATCAATATAGTATTCTACAAAATCCGGGATCTTGTTGCGGCTCAGCGTAAGGTTGAAGTCCCAGTTAAAATATTCCACCGGCCTTAAGGAAGTTATAAATTCAATCCCCAGGCGGTGGCTCTTTTCAACATTTGTCATAATCGGGTAACCCGTACTGCTAAGCTCACCTGTGGGAACAAGCTGGTCTTTATACAGCATTGCATAAAGGTTAATTGCCGTTGAATATTTTTTCCCCCTCAGCTTATACCCCATCTCGGTGTCGTACAGAGTTTCGGCCTTTGGAGTTGAATTGGGATCGCCTGCCGCTTCCTTGAAATCGGCCCTGGAGGGTTCCCGGTTTGCCACCGAAAATGACAGGAATGCATCCTGATTCGGGTTTATGTTAAAAAACAAACCGGCTTTAGGATTGAAAAATCCAAAGCTGTGTTTTTGTGCCAGATCTTTCAGATCATCATCGGGCCCTGTCATCCTGTAGTTTATATACCTGTATTGCAGGTCGGCAAAGAATGAAATTCTGTCTGTGACCATATAATCAGCTTTCCCATAGATACTTATTTCCCTTTTTCTGCCATTGTTCAGATACCATCGGTGATCTTTATCAAGGTTCCCGGCGTATCTCATCCAGACTATATCTCCGTAATGGTCTCCCGTATAATGATTTGCCGATCCACCAAGTGTAGCTTCAATCTTCTTTTTTTTATATCTGATTGAATAAACCAATCCGTAAAAGTCGTTTGAGAGCCACTTCCTCCTGATGAGATCTGTTAATGAAATAACAGTGTCGCCGATATTCACATCAGGTAATTCATATTCGGAAAGTTCGGCATCCTCCTTAAACTCCTCGTAGTAGCCCTTTCCGTCGGTATAATGAAGTGCGGCATTGAAATTCAGATAATTACTGAACCTGTACCCATAGATAAGCTGGAAATGATTCTGGGTGTAATTATCACTTTCGTTATTATAGTACCGTACCATTCCATTTTCATCAGTATATTCACCAGCCGGGTTGTACCGCCTGTTTTCGGGCAATACCTCTTTGGGGACTCCCCACCATCCGATGCCGGTGTGTTCCTGTCCCAGCATAATATTTGCCTTCAGATGCGACCGTTCAGTTCTGAAAACCCCATTAATAAACGCCGATCTGTGCGACGAACCTGTCCGGTCGACATATCCGTCACTCTGCAGTTCCGAAAGCCTCACCTGAAAGACGAGCCTGTCGGCCAGCAGTCCTGTTCCGGCAGCGACCATTCGTTTGAATGTATTAAATGAACCATAAGAGGCGTTTAATTGCGCAAATGGCTCATTTTCAGGATTTTTAGTCTGAATATTTATAGTTGCCCCGAATGCACCCGCACCATTCGAGGAGGTCCCCGCACCGCGCTGGACCTGTATATTATCGACAGATGATGCCAGATCAGGAAGATCAACCCAGAAAACCTGCTGGGATTCAGGATCGTTCAGAGGTATCCCATCGATGGTTACATTGATCCTGCTTGCATCGGTTCCCCTTATACGCATGTTAGTATAACCTATTCCGTGTCCGGCTTCTGAGGTCTCGACAAGCGACGGAGTCAGGCTCAGCAGAAATGGAATATCCTGACCCGTATTTTGCTTCCTGAGAATTTCACCGTCGAGTGTTGAATAGGCCAGTGGCGTGTTGGTTCCGGCCCGGGTGGCATTTACGATTACTTCGCCTGCAAGGAAAGATTTTTGTATAAGACTGATATTTAATTCATATCTGCCTTCAAGCCTGACCTCTGTTACTTTTGGTTCATACCCGATAAATGAGAAACGAACCTTATATGTACCATCCTGAAGTCTGTCAAACAGGAAAGTACCGTCATTTCCGCTGTGTGTTCCAAGGAAAGTGTTTTCAATGGTTATTGTTGCTCCGGGAAGAGGACTCCCTTCCTCATCGGTGACTATTCCGGTGATCACGGAGCCTTTTTCCTGCATCGCTACCGAATCATGGAACAGAAGAAACCCAGCCATAAACAAGAAAGCAACCTTTATGTTCATATTATCAATTATTAACTTAAATTATTGGTTATTGGTTATTGGTTATTAGTTATTGGTTATTAGTTTTATTGGTCAGTCCCAACAACCAGCAACAAGTAACCAGTATCCTGCAACCTTAACTAATTAATCGTGAAAATGTGGTCTTAAAATTTCCGGCTGACATCAAGAGTAATCTTTTTCCCTCCGCCGGTATTATCCGGATCAGGTATAAGGGTATGATCTCAGCCTGTAGTATTAAGGCACCCCATTTTCGAAAGAACAAAGATACCACTTTCTTACTATATTTCAATTTTTTATTAAATTAGCTGTTAAAACCGGTCGATAGAATGAGATACCTTCTGAAAAAACTTAATTACAAGGGATCTAAAAGGATTGCGGTGATCAATCCGGAAGAGGCCTTCTTTAAAGCTATCTCTGACGAACTTGAGGATGTAATAACCGACAACGAGATAGACCAGCGGTATCCTTATGATTTCATGCTGATCTTTGTAAAAACGATCAAAGATGTTAATCATTATTCACCGATAGCACTTCATAACCTTACAGCCGATGGTGTTTTATGGTTCTGCTATCCCAAAAAAACCTCAAAGAAGTTTTCTTCTGAACTTGAACGCGACAGGGGCTGGAAAGCCCTGAACGATCTGGGATTTTACGGGATCAGGATGGTGGCGGTTGATGAGAACTGGGCTG
>CAZKMH010000404.1:0-4052 GCA_964553395.1 uncultured Rikenellaceae bacterium
GGCCAGGTCAAAGAGGCCGATGTTGCCTTGCAGGGATACGGCCTGCTGAAAATGCACGCCAAACACCGCTAGGCACGCCAGTGCGCGCAAGCCATCCAAGCCTGCAATATGATTGGACGATGAAGGTGGATGTCCCATGGTATCTTTCGAAGGCACGCTAAGGCTTGACCTTTAGCCTGGTAAGCATCGACAAACCCTTGTGTACCCCAATACCTTGCCTGTAAATGGGTGCACAATTGTTATTGTTGGCCTTGCCATGATATTTCCATACGCGATCTTTTCATGTACTGATTGAGGTTTCGAGACCACCCTTTACGCGATGCAAATTGAGCGAATCAGTCGCAGACAGCTGGACTTGGCACTTTACCTGAGCGCGTCAGCCGCCGTCATCATGTATTCCATCTACAACGCAGGGAATCATGACATCGCCCAGCCCTTCCTGACCTTGACGATATTTGCCTTGCTGCTGTTTGCTGCTGTCCCGCTTTCGCCATTGTATGGGCTTACCGGATATCTTCTGCTTGCGCACGGCCTGCCGCGCTACAGTGCAGCACATGATCTGCTGTTGGCGAGCCACGTCCTCGAATGGCTTTGTGCCCTGCTCGCGTTGGGGATGCTTTTGTGGGTGAGGCAAAGCCATGCGAAGCCTGATTTTGCACGCCCATCTATTATTGTGATGCTGCTGTTCATGGCGTGGATAGGCATCTCGCTCGTGGGGATGCTGCTGCAAGGTACGCCTTGGCAACCCTACCTGAGGCACCACCCTCTGCTTTTCTTTCAGGCGCTGGTGCTATTCCTGATCTCATCCCAATATCTGCACAACGAGCAGCGGTCCTACACGCTTGCATTCGTGATCTGTCTGATCCCGGCAATACGCTGGCTTCTTCAACCGTCATCAGATTTTTACCTGGAAGGAGACATCGCCTTGCTGTGCGCCACGGCGCTTGCCTTGGCGTTAGTGGGCACGACCCACGCCCCTGGACGCATGCTTCGGATAGGGTTTGCATTCACTGCCATCAATGCTGCTGCGATGCTGCTGATCACCCAGAACAGGGCAGCCGCAGTAGCCACAGCGGCAGCGCTGGTTGTTCTGTGGCTGAGTGCACGGCGCAGGGCGCTCGTATTGGGTATTGCACTGCTGGTGGCCGCCATGGCGATCGCAATCGCCAACCCGCACGACTACTGGAATCGTTTTCGCGCAATCTGGTCACCGGCAACGAGCCATACCACCGCAGAACTCGATCGGGGAACAGTTCAGGAGCGGCTCGAATTGTGGCGGGCGGGTTACGACATGGCCTCTGATAATCCCTGGCTCGGCGTGGGACCCGGCAACTACCCCAATGCTGTCGTTTTCTACAATCCTGATTTGGCAAGGCTTCCCGCGCACAACAGCATCGCCGCAATTGCAGCAGAAACGGGAATTCCGGGACTGTTGCTTTTCCTCGGGCTCATTCTCTCGATCTTTACAATCCTAGTCCGTCAAATTGCCGCTGCCGGGTCATTCAGGCACCAAGCCGCACGCATGCTGCTCGCTGCAATCATGGGTCTTCTTGTCGGCGGGCTATTCATTTCACGGCATGATTCACCGCTGCTTTATCTCATGCTCGGTTGGGCGGTGGCGATCACCCGTCCGACCCTAATTGAAAATCGCACGACCTCTGATCCGAACACGGATCAGGGGTAAGCCATGCCCTGGATGCATCGATCAACTTGATCCATGCCCCGATCGACGTTTTCGCCGTGATTGGTCAACGTGCCCAGGATTAGATCGCTCCCCCCGGGGACGGCCAGCACGTGACACCCTGTCTTGCATCACCCTATACAACACATAGCCAAGCCCCCCTCCCACGCTTTCCAGAAACCAATCGGTCATGTCGACAATTTTGTGTGGAAGCATCAGTTGCCCCAGTTCAATGACAGCAGGCATGAGCACCAGCGCCAGCATGGACAACGCAAACAACGGGCCCCGCCAGCGCCATGGCTGCCGCGCCACCCCCCATGCCAGCAGTCCGCCAAGCGGAGCAAAAAACAGCATCTTGCGCAGCACTTCGGTGATAGCGCGAAATTCGGTGCCGAAGTAGTACACCTCGAACGGCACGCGCTCGATAAAGTCGAGCCGGCTTTTGATGAACGCGCCGTCGGTGCGGAAATCGAAGGGAAACCAGAATACGAACGCCAGCACGGCCATCCACCCTGCCGCCAGCACGAACGGCAACCACACCTCCCAAGGCAGCGGCCGCCCGGCGGGTGCGTCACGCGTGGCCAGACGGCCGCCGAGCCAAGCCCCCAGCGCTGCGCCCGCGGCGGCAGTGAAGAGATCGGTAATATCGCTGACACGCGAATAGACAAACAACTGCATGACTTCCAGCACGACGGCGGTGCCCAGTGTCATGCCCCACACGCGCAGACGGGTACGCGTGCCATCGAGCCGCCACAGCAGCGCGAGCGGCGTCCAGATCAGGGCATCCGTAGCGATTTCATACAGCACGTAGGCTGCCTCATCCGGCAGGCGGCCAAACGGAACCAGATTGACCTTGCCGTCCCGCCACTTGTGGAAAATCTCGACAAAACTGATGGTGAGATCGAGCGGCAATACGTTGTAAACCAGCACGCCAGCCAGATACACCCACGCCAGACGCTCGGCCAGCGCGGCGCGGGCGTGGGTCTGCTGCCAGGACTGCAGCCAGACGACGAATCGCGAGCCCATCCCCCACCACAGCAGCACGCCGATGACGCCGCCCAGGGTTTCGGCAAAGATGTCGTTCTGCGAAACGGTTCGTTGCGGGAAAAACAGCTGGGTGAATTCAATGCCTAGACTAAAGGCGGTGGCCGCAGGAATCAGCACCAGGGTGGCAAGCATTGTTCGCAGGGGACCAGAAACTGCCGCCAACGCACCCATCCACAAGAATGTCAGCGGGATGAACAGCAGCAGGTTGGCCATCCACTCGGCGCGTGAGCCGATGCCGAGCTTGAGAAACGGCATTGCGCCAAATCGGGCCACCGCCTCGTCCCACGGAATTGAACGGAATTCAAGCGGTACCAGGCTGCCATAGATGACGAACGCGGTGTATACCAGCGCGGCTAGCCACAGCAGACTGCGGGAGTTGTTCTCGCTGCGGTTCATGGTGGGGAGAGTTCCATTGTGCGCAACAGCGCAGGCGCGATGCGTGCGCCGGGATGCGTGGCTCGCTGCCAATTCGGGTAGGCCGCCAGTTCGCGCACCAGCCCTTCCGGAAAACGCGGCGCAGCCGGGCTACGTCCCAGCAGCAGCGGCGTCAGTTCGGCCGGGGCGGCCTCCAGCAAGTCAGGCCGATAGGGCAGCGTGATGTTGTGTACAGCCTCGCCGCCCAGCACGGGCGTGGCGGCAGCGACGACATTGCCGATCACCCGCTGTCGATAGGACATCCCCTCGCCCTGCCGCACCTGGATGCCGGTGCCCGCGGCCAGCACCGTGTTTGAAAAAATATCAATGCCGCGTGGCACGTCGTTGTGCGGCTGAATATGGATCGCATCGCCGCTGCTGTTGATGAACACATTGTCGTACGCCGCCACCCGCCCCTCCGCCTGCAACAGCGCCTCGCTGGGATTGTGCAGAAACAGGTTACCGTAGACCAGATAGCGATCCTCGCTGCCCGCGCCGGCAAGCGGGAAATGTCCGAGCAACACATTAGGGCGCGCCTGCGGACCGGGCAATGCATCCTGTTTGGAAAACACGTTGTAGCGGATCACCGTATCGTGGCGACCCAAATAGTCGGTCGGGCGCGATTTTTGATGCTTAATCTGCAAATTGTAGCCCAGCGTGTGGCTGACCCGATTGCCTTCGATCATGCCGGCCACGAAGGGATCGCTGCCGTCGGAATCCCCGAAATACATGCCGGTTCCCACGCGCTCGATGCGGTTGCCCCTGACCACCCAGCCGAATGCCGGACATTTGGTCGAAATGCCCACGTTCTGCTGCGACGCGGCATGGTCGTGAATGTAGAGGTGTTCCAGCGTGATGAAGTCGGCATAGCGGCTGTGGCCCTCGGCCTTGACCGCATCCACCGGCAGGT
>CAZKMH010000405.1:0-4044 GCA_964553395.1 uncultured Rikenellaceae bacterium
GACGACGACATAAAGCAGAGAATGATCGGACTCGCTCTTTCCAGGCTGACGGCTCTGGAAACCGCAGAGTTGTTGCGGCTTGCCGAAATAGCGGTTGATGAAAGCGGGCGATACCAGGCGAATGGCGCAATCCTTGGCGTGCTGAAAAATGACAATTTCAGTACCGCATTCAAAACTATGGCTGTACTGCTGAACCGAACCTGGCGTGCAGCCAGCCAGCCGTCCGGCGTGATTGAGCGGATAGCGCATGTGAAGAAACTGGCTTACCTGCGGGAAAGGCTGGCCGGCGCATTCCTGACGCGCGCTGCAGCCGCACAGCCCGAAAGTAAAGCCACAACACCCCAGCCCGATGCGCAACCCACCATCGAGGATGCCATCGCGAAGGCATATGAGTTAAATGTCGGCCGCACTCCCGTTCAGGAAGAAATCGAAATTTGGCTGGAGCATTTCGAGAATGGCCTGCCTTTCCACCAATTCCTGGTGTTGATGGCCAGAAGCCCGGAAGCCCGGAAGCTTGCGAGCACAAAAAACATTCTGGAGGAGAAGAGCGACGGCGCCTTCGTGCAGGCCGCCTATGATTTGATTCACGGGCGAGGCTGCAAGGCGTGGGAACTCAATCACTGGGTTTCAAAAATTCACACGGGGTCGATGCGGCGTCCGGATGTGCTGGCGGCCATTTTCAATGATGCGGTGAAGATGGATGAAAGCGCTGCTGCGCAGGCCGTCCACGACGGCCTTTCCTGCCAAATCATGGGGACATCGCGCTTCGTGACAGCAGAGGACTGGAAGGAAAAAGGCCAGGCGCTACGGAATCATCCCGCGCCAGCAGCGGATAACCGGTATACCCACCGTTTTCATATCAAGAGCAAACCGCGTTTTCTTGTCTCGGCGATCGCCAGCCTTTACAGGGGAGGGGACTTCATCGAGCAGTTCATGGACAACATTACCTCGCAAAGCTGTTTCGATGATTACTGCGAACTGGTTATTGTGGATGCGGATTCGCCTGAGAACGAATTCGATACGATCAAGCGGTATCTGGCCCACCACAAGGGCATAAACTATATCCGGATGAACTATCGCATCGGGATTTATGATGCATGGAATGTCGGTGCGAAGGTGGCTCGCGGCGAATATCTAACCAACACGAATATGGATGATCTTCGCCGCCAGGATTCAATGGAACTACAGGCGGCGGCACTCGACAATCTTCCATTTGTCGATGTGGTCTATCAGGATTTCTACTACACCTTTGATCCACGTCTATCGTTTGAGGAAATCGCCGCGTTCGGTTATGAGAGTAACCTGCCGATTATCACCCCCTACAATATGATGGAGTTCAATTCACCGCATAACGCCCCGATGTGGCGCAAATCCTTGCATGATGAACTGGGCTATTTCGACACCCATTTCAAGTCTGCAGGTGACTATGAGTTCTGGATGCGCTGTCTGGCTGCGGGGAAATGCTTCTACAAGTTGAATGATCCGCATGTCGTGTATTACCAAAATCCGAAAGGGCTTTCCACCCGGCCAGAAACCCGTGGGATTACGGAAGGCAAGGAGATACACAGAATCTACGGCAGAAAATTGATTTCGGAAAACCTGGTGATGCCATTCGAGCAGTTCTGCAGAGAAAAGCTACCAACTGTGCCTGCAATTCTGGATGATGGAAAACACGACCGTTATGCACATGCACAGCATGCGCTTCGGGATGCGGCCAGGATGCTCAAATACGCTTAGGGCTCAGGAAGTCACAGATGATACGACTGCTTGTGGATGGCGTTTTCTTTCAAATCAACAATACCGGCATCGCCAGGGTCTGGCGTTCGGTTCTTGAGATTTTGGCTGCCAGCGGCAGGTTCGAGATATTTTTCCTGGATCGTGGGAACGCACCCGAAATCGAGGGTTTGCAATATGTCCCGTTCCCCAAGAACCTTTATATCCATAGCGCTGCGGATTCGATCCTGATTCAGAAGATCTGCGATCACTACGGGATCGATGTCTTTACGTCGACCTATTACACCACCCCCATTTCCACACCGATGGTGATGATGCTCTACGACATGATCCCCGAGTTGTTCGATTTCGACCTGAGCCAGCGTCCGTGGATGGAAAAAGGCACGGCCATATCCTATGCACAGCGTTATCTCTGCATATCGCACAGCACTCGCAATGACCTGCTGTCGTTTTATACGGAGATCCCCGATGAAAAGGTTGCGGTTGCCCATTGTGGGGTGGACTCTGCTGTGTTCTATCCTCGCGACAAGGAATCGGTGGCAGCCTTCCGTGACCGTTTCTCACTGAACCGGCCGTATTTCCTGTTTGTCGGATCGCGCGTGCAACACAATGGCTACAAGAATAGCCGCTTGTTTTTTGAGGCCTTGTCGCACATGCAGGATGCAAAATTTGATGTCTTTTGCGTTGGGGGGGAGCGCGAGATCGAAGCCGACATATTGAATTCGCTTCCTCGCGGAATGCGGTGCAGCCGTGTTGAACTCACGGACGATGAGCTTGCCATGGCATACGGTGGGGCGCTCGCACTTGTGTACCCTTCGCTTTATGAAGGGTTCGGCATGCCCGTCATAGAGGCGATGGCGTCGGGTTGTCCTGTCATCACCACCCATCATGGTTCGCTCGTTGAGGCGGCTGGCGATGCTGCATGCTTGATATCGGGTACCTCCGTAGATGAGATGCGTGACGCTCTGGTACAGATGCAGCATGCCGAATACCGTGACAATTTGAGGCAGCAAGGGCTGGCGCATGCCAGTCAGTTCCGCTGGGAGGTCATGGCCCAGGCATTTGCGGAAGAAATTGAAAAGCTGCAACTGGAAGCGCGAAGCGGTGCATACGAGCCATTTTTTACCGAATGGAAAAGGCTGCGGGAAGTTCAAGCGACAGTCGATGTCGCGTGCTGAGGGGGCGCAGGAATGAGAGCGCTGATCTGTGGGGTAAACGGGCAAGACGGTACCTATCTTGCCAGGCTGCTGCTCGACAAAGGGTACGAGGTTTGGGGAACCTCGCGCGATGTGCAGACATCCGCGCTGTCCAATCTCCAAGCGTTGTCGATCGAGCGCCGGGTCAATCTGATTTCAATGGCGCCTAACGATTTCCGCAGTGTTCTGACCGCGGTGGATCGGAGCGAGCCAGACGAAATTTACTACCTGTCAGGACAGAGTTCGGTCGGGTTATCGTTTGAGCAGCCGGCCGAGACCCTGGACAGCATCGTCACCGGCATCCTCAACCTGCTCGAAGTCATACGCATGAGAAAAAAACCGGTTCGTCTCTACAATGCCGGCTCCAGCGAGTGTTTCGGCAACACGGGGAGCGCGCCGGCCAATGAAAACACGCCATTCATGCCACGTAGCCCCTATGCCGTGGCCAAGTCGTCCGCGCACTGGCTGGTCGCCAATTACCGCGAATCCTACGGCCTGCATGCCAGCACCGGCATTCTTTTCAACCACGAATCGCCGCTGCGACCGCGGCGCTTTGTAACCCAGAAGATCATTCAGGGGGCAAAGCAAATCGCTGCCGGCAGCGATGAACGCCTTCTGCTCGGAAGGCTCGACATCAAACGGGATTGGGGCTGGGCACCCGAATATGTGGACGCCATGTGGCGAATGCTGCAACTCGAATCACCGGAAGATCTGGTCATTGCAACGGGCGAAACCCACAGTCTCGAGGAATTTGTGGCGGAGGCGTTTGCGCTGCACGGACTCGATTGGAAAGATTACGTGGACGTAGCCGAGGCGTTTTTCAGGCCGACGGATATTTTGGTGAGTGCGGCGGATGCGAATAGGGCGGAAACGGTCATTCAATGGCGTGCTAAAAACAGAATGGCTGATGTTGTCAGATTGATGTCGTGTTGAACGGATACTGTCTTTAGGCTGTCCCAGGAATGGACTGGATGATCTAGGCTTGGTCAGGGTTTTTTCAAGCCAAGGCGAGTGCAATGACGGGGTTGATTGAATCGTGCCAAAGGTGGAAAGACTTCCTTGGTTATGACAACTGGCAATTCTGTTAACCAGGTTGTCATCGGCTCAATTAAAA
>CAZKMH010000406.1:0-4027 GCA_964553395.1 uncultured Rikenellaceae bacterium
TTTAAATATGGTGGAATTGCCTGATCATGAATTACTGTACCAACAATAAAGCTAAAATATCTTAAACGTTCAAATAAACAATTTTTTTAAATGTTATTTATTGAAATTAAGCAAACTTTTTCAGTAACAGGAGACTAAAACCCTGACTATCTGAGATTAAGAAAAACTTATTGCGCCGGAGGAAAATTCTACATCATTATTGATTAAAACATGGCTAAAAAAACGATCAAATTGTTCATGTATACTTTAGCATAGAAATTTATTTTACTAACTTTAATCCAACATATTTGTTGATGTCTTATTGTTAATTCAATTATCCCGTTCGAACACCTGAACGGATGTAGTCAGTGTTTTTTAATCACATTTACTAAATGAAACCCCTGAATGTCTTTTTACTGTTAATTCTGATCCTGACCATGGCACTATCATGCAACAGTACCAGGAAAATCTCACTCGCTGAAAATATGTCTGAAATTTCATTTGGAAGAACCGGAGGTTTTACGAATATTCCTGACGAGTACAGGATAAATGAAAAAGGTGATGTCTTTAAAATTACCGGTAACGAACTTACGAAGGTCAATAGTCTCTCACGGAGAAGAATGAAAAGAATAGCAGGTCAGTTTACCGGGCTCGATTTTGACCATTGCGAAATAAACGAACCGGGGAACATCTCATACTTTATCAGGGTCGTAACGCCGGATTATGAAAAGAGGGTCATCTGGAATGATCTTACATCCAATGATCCTTTAAAGGATCTGTACAATGAACTTCTGAAAACATTAAAACAATAATATATGAAAAAAATTCTGCTCACAGGTTTTCTGTTAACATTGTCACTGGCTGTAATGGCACAGAAAAATACCTTTAAGACAGTGACCAGACAACAGAAAGGAAATGTTCCTCAATCAGCCGGTTATCGCCTAATCAATGGCAACATTTCCAAGGGAGGTTCTCAAAAGAATTTCAATCTTTCAGGAAATATCACATTTCCTGCAATTCTTTCCAAAAAAGAGGGTGTCAGAAAAATAATCACCAGGAATAATTCACCTGTTTTCATTGAAAAAGCTGTTTCAGGAAGTAAATCTCCTTATTCAATGGCACCTGAAGAGCGATTTTATACTTTTTTTGAGGATGAAAAGGAGACAACTAAAATTTCCGATCCCGGAGAATCCTTTACTATTACTGACATCCGTAAAGATGCACTCGGGTTAACTCATATCAATGCAATACAGAAATACAAAGAGGTAAAGATATATGGATCGGAATCCGGCCTGCACCTTTCACCTGGTAAAGAAATATTTACAGGGAGGTTGCATCATATAAATCAGGAAATTAACACTATCCCTGCATACAGTGCTGACGAAATCCGTTCTGCTGTGGTCCGGGATATAAAAAAGATCACTGCTTTTAAGGAAATGTCAGCCAAAGAAAAGGAGTTTTTAAAATATGAATCTCCGGCCTGCAATCTGATAATAATGAAACAGGAGGACAACTCTTACAGCCTCGCCTGGGAAATAGAAATACGGCCGAATTTTATTGAAGTATGGCGTTATTTTGCTGATGCTCATACAGGAAAGATCCTGCGGAAATATAATATCACATGCTCTGACGGACCTGCAACTGCTTTAGCGACAGACCTTAATTTAGTATCCAGGTTAATAAACACATACCTGGAAGGAACAAGTTATCTTCTTGTGGATGCTTCTGAGGCCATGTATATTCCTGCCACCCAGGAAGGAGTAATAATGACCCTGAATGCAAACAATACATCAGCCAGGAATCTTGATTATAAACTTTTCTCTTCAGCTTCCAACACATGGAATGACCCTGCTTCAGTATCGGCTCATTTCAATGCCACCACAGCTTATAAATATTTTAATACCACATTCGGGAGAAACTCCATTAATGGGAACGGAGGAAATATTATTTCTTTTGTCAATGTTGCGGAACAGGATGGTTCACCAATGGATAATGCGTTCTGGAACGGATACGCCGTATTTTACGGTAACGGAGCAACCGCTTTCAAACCGCTTGCGGGGGGCCTTGATGTGGCTGCTCATGAGCTGGGACACGGAGTCGTATCTAACTCCGCAAATCTTGAATATCATGGTCAGTCAGGCGCAATGAATGAAACATATGCCGATATTTTCGGATCCATGGTCGACAGAGACGACTGGCGAATCGGGGAAGATATAACCAATACATCTTATTCTCCTTCGGGTGCACTCAGGAATATGGCTGATCCGCATAATATGGGAACCTCACTCAACGATCCCTACTGGCAGCCAAAACACGTTTCCGAAATGTATCTGGGAGAGGGCGATAACGGCGGAGTCCATATAAACAGCGGGATCGGGAACCATGCATATTATCTGTTTGCAACGGCAGTATCAAAGGAGAAGGCTGAACTGGTCTTTTATGATGCTCTCACAAATTATTTAAATCCTGCCTCTCAGTTTATTGATCTCAGGATTGCTGTTGTTCAGGCAGCAAAAGACCGTTATGGCGATAGTTCTGTTGAGGCTGCCAAAGCCGCTGAAGCCTTTGATGCTGTCGGCATTTATGAAGAAGAACAAGTTGATCCGGCCCAGGATTACCCTGTAAATCCGGGACAGGAATATCTTCTGAGTTTCGACACTAATGTTGGTGATGCGAATACTTTATACAGATCTTCGGTAACGGGTACTAATTTTGTAGCGCTGACAACGACAAATATGAAAGGGAAAGTCAGTGTAACAGATGATGGCAGCGTGGCAGCGTTTATATCGACAGATGGTAATATAAAAGCCATTAATACAGATCCTCAAAATCCTGACGAAAGAATTATTTCATCGGTTGCCGAATGGGATAATGTAGCCATTTCAAAGGATGGTAAAAGACTGGCAGCAATATCAATTTATGTCGATACTGCGATCTATGTATTTGACCTTGAGTCAGGTACAGGAGTTAAGTTTCACCTTTATAACCCGACTACAAGTCAAACGGAAACCAATGCAGGTGGTGTACTGTATGCTGACGCCATAGAGTTTGACCATACCGGTGAATACCTTATTTACGATTCCTACAATGTTTTAAACTCAACCACAACAGATGACATCTATTACTGGGACATTGGTTTCATAAATGTATGGGACAACAGTCTGGGAGATTATGGAAGCGGGACAATATCAAAGCTCTTCAGTTCCCTGCCGGAGAATATCAGTGTCGGGAACCCTGTTTTTTCGAAAAACTCCCCTTATATTATTGCATTTGACTATTTCGACAGTTATAATGATGAATATGCAATTCTGGGGGTGAATCTGCTGACAAATGACCTGAAAACAATTGCGGATAACTTAATTATCGGATACCCGGGTTACTCAAAGGATGATAATAAAATAGCTTATTCCGCCCTGAATACTTCCTCTGAAAATATTGTAGCAGTCATAAACCTTAATGCTGACAAAATATCCGGGTCAGGTTCACCAACAGGAGTTGTGGCCGATGCAAAATGGCCTGTATTTTATGCGACCGGAACAAGAGCCCTCGGATTGAAACCTTTAGCCAATTTCACCGTGGACCTGAAGGAGGGACCCGCACCATTTGAAGTGCAGTTCATAGATCTCTCGACCAATGATCCGACGTCCTGGAACTGGACCTTTACGGGAGGATCTCCATCTTCATCCACCAGCCGTAATCCGGTTGTCATTTATAATACTCCCGGCACTTATTCGGTTACCCTGACGGCAACCAACATCACAGGCTTTGATACCAACATCAAGGATGCCTACATAACAGTAAATGTCGGAACAGGTATTGACGATTCAGGAAACAGCGATATCGGATTCTACCCGAATCCCGTCACGGACCTTGTCAGAATTTCATGCGAAACAGACTTTTCTGTCAGGATCAGCAATATTCAGGGAGCTTTATTGCTCCGGTATGAAAATAAGAATGAATTTGATCTGTCCCATCTTGAAACAGGCATCTATATAATTGAAATCCGGACACTAAATAATGTAATAAGGAAGAAGCTGATAAAGAACTA
>CAZKMH010000407.1:0-4010 GCA_964553395.1 uncultured Rikenellaceae bacterium
AATAGCTCAGTGTGAATTAGCTTTATGAGTTATTGTTCAGTTATAAAGATCTGTTAAACTGTTGCCACCTTTTTTCCATCCAGGGTGCGGTCCATACATAAATATGTGGTGCATTCGGATTAGCATCCCACCAGAATTTGGTAAGTCTGCTATCCGTACTATAACGTGCCAATGCTTCATCGAAGCTTACACTGTTAATGGTTTCCTCAACAGTAGGCCATGGTTCCCGTCTGGGTACCACTCCATGAAGCGGTGCTGTATCAGGTCCGATAGGTATCTTTGGATATCCGCTCCTGCGATACTCGCACCATCCCTGGAATTCATCCGGATAAAGAGCAACTATCTTTTGATTGATAATCATTTCAAGTTGCTGTTCATTGGTTCCGGATAATGTGTAGATAGGAGTTGCTTTATACGCTGTAATTGCTTCATCCTTTATACTTTTATACTCGAGGTATTCCTGAACATCTGCTGCAGTCCACTGAGAATCTGCGCCATAAACCGGGTTATGAATATATTTTATCATTAAGTCAGAAATCTGTGGGGCAGCCAGGTCGTAGTACCACTTAGCCCAGTCAATGCCCGCATCGATCCCTTTCTGATAATAAGAATTTGCAGTGCCGGTGAAACCCGCAGGTAACAAACCGGTTAATTTTGCTTCAGCAAGAGAAAAATAAACTTCTGAACATTTCATAACGGATCGGGCAGAAACGGGCACTCTCCAGAATTCACTTATTTCCGAAACGGTAGGTGAGTTCCATGGGTATTTGTATTTCTCCTCCACCATTCCCAGGGTTGGAGATCCACGATACAGATAATTAGGGAAAAAATAACCATTTGGTGAAAGTCCGCCTTTGAAGGGAGCCATTACAGTATCAACATATATCCCAATGCGTGGATCCAGGTTTATTGTGTCATTCTTTAGAATATTAGTCATAACCATGTGGGCATGAACACTTTCCGATGTTGAATTATAGTTGATAATTCTGTAATAGCGCGGATTCATCTGAGTGTTATAGGCCGTATTATGTTTCATAGTTGCATCGTCAGCCAGAGTAGTAATCAGACCAGCTTCAGTGAGATCGCTCATCTGGGTTCTGGCCAGATTTTCATCTGCATAACGGACACGCAGGGCCATACGCAGTCTGAGCGAATTGGCCAGTTTTCTCCATTTGTCAACATTTCCGGCATAAATCAGATCGGCAGCACCGTAGCTTGGCTTAGTGGCATCCAATTGAGCTGCAGCATCTTTCAGTTCAATGAACAGATGCTCATAAATACTTTGCTGGGTATCATATTTCGGCCCGTATACAGCCTGATCCTGGGGCAGGCACGACTCGGAATATGGGACATCCCCATAAACATCAGTAAGTATGGAGACTGCCCAGGCTTTTAAGATCCGGGCAATTGCTATTTTATTTACCAGTTCATCTTTATTTTCTTTACCCTCCATTAGCTGGATGATATTGGAAAGATTATTGAGCTGATTTGTGTATGCAAAATTCCAGGCTCCAGGTGCATCAAATTCCCTGAACGGGGCATCATCATCTCTTTTGCACATTCCGCAGAAGGATCCGTAAGTGCCATTACCGTTTGAAGCATTAGCTATGACTCCGTTCCATTCGACATAGGTCAGTATCAGACCCGGATCGATCAGTTCGGCGGTCACAATCTTCGGATTAGTATTCATTTCTTCGAAGTCCTTTGTACATGAAGTAGCCAACATTAAGCCCAGCGTACATAAGCATACCATTGATATTTTCGTTATTGTTTTCATCTTTTTCATTGCTTAAGGTGAATAACTTAATTAAAATGTAAGCTTAACATTGAAACCCCAGGTTCGTGTAGTGGGCATTGTGATCATTTCTATCCCGGCGTAACTTGAGGATGTATTAGGGGCAGATTCCGGAGAAACTCCCATATCCTGCATGTGTTCTTCGAGGTACATTAAATTACGTCCTAAAGCGGTGATGGTTATTCCAGCAATCGGAGTATTCTCAAGGAAGGAAGGGCTGAAGTTATAGGAAAGCATAACCTCCCTCAGGCTGATATAGCTCCCGTCGAGAACAAATTCTTCGCCGATTTCTCCCCACGCCCTGTTTGCCCAGTAATCCTGTCCGTTTACTGCTGTGGTGTTCTTAACATAGGTTTTGTTTCCCCCGGCATCTGTTATCTCTTCAACTCCATCCACAATCCCGACATAAGGCAATTGATTTCCCTGATCATCAAAATCCCTTGTCCTGCGGCCTTCAACGGTCCAGGATCCTGTTCCTTTTGCCTCCATCTGATATTTAGTGGCTGATGACAATTCATTGCCTTGTACAAAATCAAGAAGTACGTTCAGAGAAAAGCCTTTGAATGAGAATGTATTGTTCAGACCGCCAATCCAGTCGGGTGTAATATTGCCTAATATTTGCTGCTCACTCGTTGCCTGGTATACACCATTAAGAGTTATTTTTTGTCCGTCAGGAGCTCTTCTGTAAGCATACCCGACAATATTTCCATAAGCAAAACCTGGTCTGGCTTCAATTTTATTTGGATATGGATCGCCTGCAAGTGTAAGGGTTTCAATACCCGGTGCAAGTTCAATTACTTTTGACTTGTTTCTTGCAAAGTTAGCATTGATATCCCATGAGAACCCGCTGCTGGTTCTGACTGGAGTTATATTAAGTGCTATCTCAATTCCTCTGTTCCGGATTTCTCCGGCATTAATTACAACAGATGAATAACCGCTGGCATTTGAAACTTCCACCGGTAAAATCTGGTTGGTGGTTTTACCGCTGTAATAGGTAAGGTCTAAACCTATCCTGTTATTAACGAATCTCAGATCAGTCCCTATTTCCCATGATTGGGTCAGCTCGTTCTTCAGATTGAACAAAGGTATTGTCGAGTTCATCCATGCAACGCTTTGTCCTCCATAGAGTGTTGTCGAGGAATTGTATCCGTTCTTGGTCAAATATACATCAGAATCATTACCTACCTGGGCCCATGAGGCCCTTACCTTTCCATAGGGGAGGATATCTTTGGAGATAAATTTAAGAGCATCAGTGAAAACAAAGCTTGTGCTTACCGAGGGATAGAAGAATGAGAAATTATCCACTCCCAGAGCTGACGACCAGTCATTCCGGCCGGTTACATCCAGGAACAGGTAGTTTTTGAAGGAAAGCTGTCCCGTAAAATAAACCGATTGCATTTGTTTCTTCGATAACCACGTTGACGGGCGAATATCTGTACTATTACTAACGTCAAAAACGCCTGCAGCTTTAAACTTTCTGGCATCAAGCGTCTGGCTGTTTCTATCCTGATGCAAAATACTTGCACCAACTGAAGCGTTCAATGCAAAATTGGCTGAAATATCCTTTGAGGCAGTTAAAATAACATCGGCATTGAGATCCTTTACTGTACTGAAATTATTAAAGACCCTGCCATTTAAATTATCACTGCCTTTAGCGCCCACCGGCCACTTTCTTTCCAGTGTCTGGGTATAATAATCCGTTCCGGCCCTGCCCATTAAGGATAACCATTCTGTTAATTTCAGGGTTGCCGATACTAATCCGATTATCCTGTCCTGTGCATCACGATTCTTTAATTCATTTACAACATAATAGGGGTTGTAGCCGATACCCGGCCAGCTTCCTGCCTGTTTGGTTGTTTCGTAATATTCCTTTAACCAGGGCATCGGAACATATCTTCCCATAGTAACTAAACTCCTGGTAACATTATCAGTAGCTGAGCCCAGAACGGGCCGGTTATTGCCAACGTCATGAATATAATTGATTTTTACGTCAAAGGACAGGAAATCAGTGATCTGCGATGATGTCCGCAATACAATAGTTTGCTTATTAAGCTTATTATTAGGAATAATCCCCCTGGTACTGGAATTACCAATTGAGAGTCTGGCTGTTGTTCTTTCTGAACCTCCGGATATCGACAGGGTATTGGAATTGACCATGCCGGTTTCATAAAAATCTGCTACATTATCAGCCGGTTGAGGTAAAAGAACCAGGGTT
>CAZKMH010000408.1:0-4007 GCA_964553395.1 uncultured Rikenellaceae bacterium
GGGGAAACATTCATGTTCAATGGCGAACAGGTTGTCTATTCGGCTAAAAGGCAACTCGAATATGAAAATAAAGATATTGATATGTGTATATTCTGGGATAAAAATGCGGATCTTATTGCGGGCAACTACACGGTTGTTCTTTATGCAGAAAACTACGAAATCGGCTCCGCAACCTTTACGCTGAAATAATCAGAATCCGACTGAATACAAACCCCGGGATATGCCGGGGTTTTTTTTTCATAATCAAATTACAAGCCTTGACAGAATATGATCCGAAATTAACCATCCGTTAGCGGTCATTCTGAACACTGATCCTTCCTGAACGAGATGACCTGTATTAAAAAATGGTGCTGCTTTCCTTCTGAAATGTGCATAGTTGACCTCGCCAAATGCATCAAGCAGTGTTTTTTCATCAACACCCCATATCGTTCTGAGTGATACCATCAGGTATTCATTGAAATGATCTTTTTCGTCGAGATCCTCCCTTTCGAAATAACATCCTCCCGAACTGATTGCTTCAGTATATTTTCTTACATCCCTTATGTTCCATTGTCTTGAAGCAAGATCATATGAGTGAGCAGATGGACCAGCGCCGAGGTATTTTTTCCGCTGCCAATAGGCAGTATTATGACGTGAGAAAAATCCTTCCCTGGCCAGGTTTGATATTTCGTAGTGAACCAGGTTTTTCGCTGCACCAAATTGTTTTAACATGAAAAACATGGCTGAACTTTCGTCATCACTGGCTATTGAAAGAAGACCTCCCGTTACTTTCCTGAAAAGTGCGGTGCCGGGTTCAACGGTTAAATGATAAGCCGATATATGCTCCACATCGGGTATGGTATCCAGGTTCCTTTGCCAATCTTCAACAGTCATTCCGGGTATACCATATATCAGATCAATACTGATGTTTTTAAAGCCGGCTTCCCGCGCATGCTCAATGCTCGCAAGAGCCTGGGAAGCATTATGGCGCCGGTTAAGAAGCTGCAGATCCCTGTCATTCAATGATTGAACTCCGATACTCAATCGGTTTACCGGTGTTTGAGCCAGTTCCAGCAGATACTCACGCGACAGGTCATCCGGATTGGCCTCCAGCGTTATTTCGCAATTATCACCAAGCAAATACAAATCCTTAATATGCTTTATAATTCGGTTTACCTGAAAGGTCGGAAGCAAAGAGGGAGTGCCGCCGCCGAAATAGATTGTATCAATGGTTTCATTTTTAAGATAGGCTTTTCGGTCTTCCAGTTCAATGAAAATTGCCCGCTGGAAATCTGGAATCATCGAAATCATGGTTGATTTGTAAAAATCGCAGTAACTGCAGACTTTCCTGCAGAATGGTATATGTAAATAAATTCCGGCCATAACACCACAAACAAAAATCAGCTGCAAAAATTGCATTTTATTTGATTCATTGCGTATAATCTTTTAATTTCACATAAATAAGGATTTACATGAGTGCCCGTCGCAGACAATTGGATTCCTTAGAACTTCAGGCTGAAAAAAAGCGAAGAATTGATGAAATCCAGGGATTGAATGAAAAACTTACACTTATCAATGAAGAACTGATTGTAACCAATGAAGAGCTGAAAGCATACCAGAACAAGCTGGAAGAATTGGTTTCGATCAGAACGTATGAACTGAAGAAGAAAGAAGAATCACTACGGTATAAGAGCAGCCTTGAGCGACTGATAACCGGAATCTCAACCCGGTTCTTTAATCTGTCGCCCGAACTTGTTGATGATTGTATCACAAATTCACTGAAGGAACTATGTGTATTTTTCAATGCTGAAGCGGCGTTCCTGGGTGAAATTTTCTATTCGGAGAATTCCTATGGTCTTACCCATGTATGGAATAATGAAAATATTTCTTTCAATTCCTCATACTTCAGGAAAGCTCCGCTTGCCGACATAATGTGGTGGCTCGAAAAGATCCATGAGCAGGACGTATTCGTAGTAGATTACAGGAAGAACAATGGTGCTGCCTATTCCCTGCAGAACAGCAACAAGATTTCAGGAGCTGGCCGGATCACTTTCGTCCCGATTATATTCCAGGGAAATATTGTAGGATTCACGGGTATGAGTTCATTGAACAGTGAACGCGAATGGGCATCCGACGAAGTTTCCGTTTTCCACCAGGTGGGCGAAGTTTTTGTTAATGCACTGAAAAGAAAGGAATCGGAAAAGATCCTGATTGAAAACGAAAGGAATTACCGGGAAATATTTAATGCAACCAGTGAAGCCATAATAATCTACGATTATAAAAACGATCAGATAATCGATGTAAATCAGGCTGCCATGCGGTTGTTCGGATCGGCCGAGGAAGAATTTCAAGGCAAGGCAGACAGGGACCTGAAAGTTGTACTTGGATTTGGTCAGCCTGACATTAAGCGCCAGATCAAGAAAACCATCAGCGAAGGTACTGTGGTTTTCGAATGGCATACAAAGCGTAAAGACGGGGAGCAGTTCTGGACCGAAGTTTCTCTGAAACATACCGAAATCGCAGGTGATTTAAGAATTGTTGCCGTATTGAGGGATATTTCAGAACGTAAGCTTTCACAGGAATTAATTATGCAGAGTGAGGAGCGTTTCCGTTCGATCGTACAGTTCCTGACGGATATTATTATGATCATCGATGAAAAATTGAATATTCTTTATGAATCTCCGTCATGTTCGGTAGTACTGGGTTATCCACGCGGAGCGCTGATCGGTATGAACGGGTTTGATATCATTCATCCGGATGATAAACCAGCGGTTATGCGCGATCTGAAGGAAGTTTTTCAAAACATGAATGATCACAGACCTACTGAATTCCGTGCAAAAAACTTTAACGGTCAATGGATCTCACTTGAAGTGGTAGCGAATAATATGCTCACACAACCAGCTATTCAAGGTATTGTTATTACGGGCAGAGATGTTACCGAACGAAAGCGTGTGGAAAAAGCGCTGAAGATAAGCGAAACGAAATTCAGGAATATATTTAACAACAGCAGCGACCCGATAGTTATCATCAGCAATAAATACAATATTCTGGAAGTAAATGAAGTATTCCTTAAAGTTACCGGCTTTACACTGGACGAAATCAGAATAATGAAGCTGACCGAAATCATAACCGATCCCTACCTTCCGCCGCTTGTGGAAAGTCTTTCTAAAATATTCCGAAAAGAACATCAGCCGGCACTTGAATGTGAAATAAAATGCAAGGGAAAAAAAGTATTTCCGGCTGAAATAAACAGTAAACTCATGGAGTTTGAAGGCGAAATGGCCTTAATATCGGTGATAAGAAATATTACAGAAAGAAAGCAGCTCGAAAGCCGTATTCTGGATACCGTCATTTCAACTGAAGAGAAAGAACGCGAGAAATTTGCGCGTAACCTCCACGACGAACTTGGACCACTGCTTTCCAGCATTAAAATGTATGTAAATTCCCTGTCGGCATCGATTGAAAAGCCCAAGCACGATTTTATCACTTCCCAGCTTAAAATCATTTTAAAGGAAGTTATACAAAGCACAAAGGAATTATCAAACGACCTGAGTCCGCATGTTCTGGCAAACTACGGATTAATTGCCGCTCTCGAATGGTATATAAACCAGCTCAAGCCTTATATCTCAATCACATTTGAAACCAATCTCAAGGACGAGCGTTTTCATTCATCTATGGAACTATCTGTATACCGTATCATTAAGGAGTTGATCAATAATACTGTTAAACATGCTCATGCCCGGGGGATACGCATCAAACTTTTCTTTATCCTGAAAAACATTCACCTGCACTACGATGATAATGGAACCGGCTTTAATGAGGGCTGGCATAATAATTACGAATTTATGGGCATGGGCATGTCAAACATTATTAGCCGGTGCAGGTCGATAAACGCTTCAAACAAATTCTTCAACAATGCACCGAATGGCATGGCTTTCGAAATGCAGGTTCCTGTGGAGGAGTGATGCTTTTATTTAAATTTGTGCATGAAATTACCGGGTGTCATAATAGTTGATGATCATCGCCTT
>CAZKMH010000409.1:0-3999 GCA_964553395.1 uncultured Rikenellaceae bacterium
GTCCTTCCGCAGCAAGGAGTTCAGCCAGACAATCTTTCAGTTCTTCTCTCACTGTAACCTTTTTTGCAGGGATTTTAAATCCACCTGCAATAGTCACGAAATCGGGATTGACAAGTTCCGTTGAAGCATATCTCTTTTTAAAGAACATATCCTGCCACTGACGGACCATTCCCAGGTATCCGTTGTTCAGGATTATTATCTTAACCGGGATCTTGTAATGCAGGATCGTACCCAGCTCCTGGATAGTCATCTGGAATCCTCCGTCACCGATAAAGGCAATGACCTGTTTGTCGGGTCTCCCGATTTTTGCACCCACCGAAGCAGGAAGACCGAAACCCATAGTGCCCATCCCGCCTGATGTAACAAGGCTGTTTGGTCTGGTAAACTTGTAATAACGGGCAGCCGACATCTGGTTCTGACCGACATCAGTAACAACTATTGCATCGCCGTTTGTCAGTTCCGACACCATCTTCACAACTTCGCCCATCCTTATATCACCCTTTTCAGGTTTAACTTCTTCCCTGATAACCCGGTCATATTCAGCTTTATCACAAATTCTGAATTCCCTTATCCATAATTCATAAGAATGTTTATTAACAAGAGGAATAAGGCTCTGCAGCACCTCCTTTGCATCGCTGTGTATCTCGAGATCGACCTGAACATTTTTATTTATTTCGGCTTCGTCGATTTCAATATGTATTATCCTTGCCTGTTTTGCATATTTTTTAAGGTTGCCTGTTACACGGTCATCGAAACGCATTCCGATGGCTATTATCAAATCAGCCTCGTTGGTGAGCAGATTTGGACCGTAGTTGCCATGCATTCCGAGGAAGCCTGTGTAGAGTCTGTGTCCGGCCGGGAAACCTGAAAGCCCCAGGAGTGTCACAGCTACAGGGATACCGGTTTTTTCAGCAAATTCGAGGAGCTCATTTTCTGCCTTAGCCAGAAGAACACCATGTCCAGCCAGAATAAGAGGCTTTTCAGCGTGGTTTATCATTATTGCAGCTGCTTCTATTGCCTTGGTTTGCAATGGTACATGAGGATTATAGCTTCTCAGGTAAGTACATTTCTTATATTTGAACTGGAGCTTTTCAAACTGTGCATCCTTGGTTATGTCGATCAGCACAGGACCCGGCCTTCCGGTTGTGGCTATATAAAATGCCTTTGCTATTATTTCAGGAATATCCTGTGGTTTCTTAACCTGCCAGTTCCATTTTGTGACCGGCATGGAGACGCCGAGTATATCTGTCTCCTGGAAAGCATCAGTACCAATAAGTCCGGAAACTACCTGTGCAGTTACAAATACCATCGGTATTGAATCAAGATAGGCATTTGCAATTCCGGTGATCAGGTTTGTAGCCCCGGGACCTGACGTGGCGAAGCATATTCCGGGTTTCCCGGTCACCATGGCATATGCCTGCGCCGCATGAGCGGCTCCCTGTTCGTGACGTGTTAAAATATGCCTCAGCTTATCTTCATAATCCATAAGTTTATCATACACCGGCATTATAGCCCCTCCCGGATATCCGAAAATAGTATCCACTCCTTCCTCGATAAGGCATCTCAGCAGAGCTTCGGCGCCTGTGATAGTTTCATGTCCGTTTGCCTGTGCAGTTGCTTCTTCTCTTTCCTTGTCAGTCATAGTTTACTTTATTTTGATTACCCACCCCCAACCCCTCCTTCGGTTTCGCGTAGCTTCAGCGAAGCAAAGCAGGGAGGGGAGCTTTATTATTTATCATTTACACCTGTTAAATAATTCTAACAGCTCCTTTATCCGCCGAACTTACTGTTGCGGCGTACGCCTTCAGTGAAGCCGGTACTACCCGGTTACGATTATGTGGAGTAAATGCCTGATTACCTCGTGATTCTTCCTCCTTCTTTCTGTTATTTATTTCTGTTTCAGTCAGTTGAATATTTATTTTCCTTTCAGGGATATTTAATTCAATTATGTCGCCGGTCTTTGCAAAGGCAATTAAGCCACCGGCTGCAGCTTCAGGAGAGACATGTCCGACCGAGAGACCTGAAGTACCTCCCGAAAATCTGCCATCGGTTATCAGTGCACATTTTTTCCCGAGGCCTTTTGATTTGAGGAATGTTGTGGGGTAGAGCATCTCCTGCATTCCGGGTCCGCCTTTCGGTCCTTCATATCTTATTACAACTGTATCACCGGCCTTAACTTTTCCGTTAAGTATTCCATCCACTGCTTCTTCCTGAGATTCAAAAACTACAGCAGGTCCTTTAAATGACAGAAGTTCCTTATCGACTCCGGCGGTTTTTACAATGCATCCATCCTTTGCAATATTACCGTAAAGAACGGCAAGTCCTCCGTCTTTGCTATACGCATGATCAATGCTTCTGATACATCCATTTTCATCATCATTGTCAAGTTCATCATACATAGTTTCATGTGAACCCATTACCAGGCTTCTTTTCATGGCCGGAGCGCTTCTGAATAACTCGTATGCCGCAGGCTTTTGATCACCGCCCCTTATATCCCAGTCAGCCAGAGCATCACTTAGAGAGGAATAATCCACCCTCTTTACCGAGGCATCAATCAGGTTGTTACGATTCAGTTCTCCCAGAATAGCCATGATCCCGCCGGCGCGATTCACATCCTGTACATGGTAATGAGAACTGGGAGCTACTTTACACAGATTCGGGATCTTCCGTGAAAGAGAGTCGATATCTTTCATTGAAAAATCAACATTTGCCTCGCGGGCAAGAGCAAGCAGATGCAAAACCGTGTTTGTAGAGCCTCCCATCGCAATATCGAGTGACATTGCATTCATAAAGGCCGGACGTGTGGCAATTGACCTTGGGAGCACACTTTCATCACCATTATTATAATATCTGTCTGCCAGGCTGACAATAAGGTTCGCAGCCCTCCTGAAGAGTTTAATACGGTTTGCATGTGTTGCAACCAGCGTACCATTACCCGGAAGTGCAAGTCCGAGAGCTTCGTTCAGGCAGTTCATGGAATTCGCCGTAAACATCCCTGAACAGGAACCGCAGGTCGGACAAGCCGCTCTTTCAATTTCTGCAAGCTCACTATCTGTTACTTTATCGTCAGCACTATCAGTCATGGCATCGATCAGGTCGAGATATCTGCTGCCGTAGATGCCTGCCTCCATTGGTCCTCCCGACACAAATACTGCTGGTATGTTCAATCTCAAAGCGGCCATCAGCATGCCGGGTGTTATCTTGTCGCAGTTACTGATGCAGATCATGGCATCGGCACAATGTGCATTACACACATACTCTACACTGTCGGCAATAAGTTCACGGGAGGGCAGGGAATAAAGCATTCCGGTATGACCCATTGCAATACCGTCGTCGATTGCTATGGTATTGAATTCGGCTGCAAAACAACCGAGTTTATCAATCTCATTCTTAATCATCTGCCCTGTTTCATGGAGATGAACATGTCCGGGGACAAATTGTGAAAATGAATTTACAATTGCGATAACCGGTTTTCCGAAGTTATCCTCCTTCATGCCATTAGCGCGCCAGAGACTTCTGGCCCCTGCCATTGTCCTGCCGGTCATCGTAACTGAGCTTCTAAGCCTGTTCTTCATGTCAAAAGTATGTTATGAAAAAAGCTTCCCGGTCCTCCGGAAAGCTTCTGTATTTTTATAAAACTACATACTATTCCCGGATCATGTGCTGGGCACAAGAATAAGGATGAGGGCAATAATGTGTAATAAGGATTTAAACACTTTTTTCTGCAAAATTGAAGTCCAAAGGTATAAAAATTTTTAAACTATCAAATAAAATGAATATTTTTTATTAACAATTTAATTTAGTTAATATAAGTTATTAGTTATTATTGGGTATTAGTTATTGACGCCTTGGGCGGTTGAGATCTTTATATATTTGAAATTCAATTGTTTATCCTAATGAAACTTTCATGAACCCGCCACATTATTTTCCCCTTTCAATCACACGTACTCACCCCCTTCTTTGCTTCTGGATCACACGTACTCACCCCCTTGCGTCCCC
>CAZKMH010000410.1:0-3992 GCA_964553395.1 uncultured Rikenellaceae bacterium
AGATGCTGAGTACCTGTTATAAACCAGACCTCTTTGTTTTTAAAATCATCCATTTTTATAAATTATAATTTCATTTCTTAATGTTCTACCCCCCTTCCCTCCCGATAGCAATCGGTACAGGGGGGAAGGAGCAGTTTTTCCCGCCCCCCTGGGGGAGGATCAGGGAGGGGGTTTCTTCTCCTACCAGAAATAAATATAAAAACCTATAATAACCGCAATGATTATACCTGAGAATAGCAGATCCCAGTTATTCCAGCTTGCCCGTGTAATTGCTTTCTGTTCAGGGGTGGAAGAACCAATATACAATCCCTGAATTTTAGCAGGATCAGCTTTAGGCGTTACCATGCTGGTAACTATCATAATAACAATTACCAGGAAGAAAAGCGCTATTTCATAATGAAGCCAGTTCGGCTTAAGGAAAATTGTGTAAATAATGCTTTCCTGGTTTATTCCCGATGCAAATACTTTCAATGCCAGCCTGGTCATTCCAAGAATGAATCCTGTGCTTAATCCGATCAGACCGGCTTTGGGCGTGGTCTTTTTTGAGGCTATGCCAAGCAGAAAGACTGCAGCAATCCCCGGAGCAAGCAATGACTGAACATCCTGCAGATATGCATAAAGAACCTTTCCAAGTCCCTTCATAACTGGTATCCAGAGAACCCCAAGAACCACAACAACAACTGTTGCTATTCGTCCAACTCTTACAAGTTCCTTTTCAGGAGCTTTGGGTTTGAACTTCTGGTAAAAATCAACTGTAAAGAGGGTTGCCGATGAATTAAATAATGAAGCCAGTGAGCTCATCAGGGCAGCAAGAATACCACCAACCACCAGTCCCTTGAATCCCAGAGGCAGCAATTCTCTGACCATTATCGAAAAAGCAGCATCTGAGCTTGTCAGGTTGATCATCCCTTTATAGTTGAGTGAATAAGCTATCATCCCCGGAATGAGGAAAATGAATACCGGTGACAGCTTAAAAGCGGCTCCGAGAAGGGCGCCTCTCCTTGATTCAGTCTGGTTGCGACCGGAGAGAACCCTCTGAACAATAAACTGATCGGTACACCAGTACCAGAATCCGATGATTGCGGATCCGAGTATAACTCCGGTCCAGGGAAATTCCGGATCCCTGGCTGATCTCATCAGTTCTGTCATTGTATTTCCATCGGCATTAACCGGAACTGCACGGCATATCTCCATCATTTCCGACCATCCTCCCAGTTTAATAAGTCCTATTACCAGGACAGCAAGAGATCCGACAAGCAATACGGGGGTCTGCAGCACTGATGTATACAAAACAGCTTTCATACCTCCCAGCGTTGTGTAAATTCCCGTAAGAACCACAAGTCCGACAGCACTTATCCAGAAGAAATCAATCCCAAACATAGATTCGATGCCAAAGACCTCCTTGAAAACTATACCCCCCGCATAAACAGTGACGGCAACTTTCGTAAATACATAGCTGACAAGAGAAATTATAGACAAGATACTCCGGGATCCCTTATTATAACGTTTCTCAAGAAATTCCGGCATCGTAAAAACCCCGCTCCGGGCATAGAATGGAACAAAAAACCAGCCCAGAATCAGAATAAGCCATCCGTGCATCTCCCAGTGCGCCATTGCCATACCGCTGGAGGCACCGGCTCCGGCAAGTCCGACAAGATGCTCTGATCCGATATTTGATGCAAAGATGGAAGATCCTATCGCCAGCCAGGTGGCATCCCTGCCGGCAAGAAAATAATCTGTTGACGTTTCATCCTTTTTCCGTGTGACCCAGATAATTATCCCGATTAATCCAAGGCAGAAGATCCCCAGAACGATCCAGTCTATTGTTCCCATAGAGAATATTTTAAATTAATAGTTTGTCATTTGGTTGGTTTTGGAAATATTTACGATGTACGCTCATGATCATAATGAAGCGGTCAGGTTTGTTAAGGAAAGGGCATGTTCCTTACAAATCTATGAAAATAATTTTTAAACGTATAGAGTAAACCTAAAAAATCAATACACTCTTATCAGCCCCACTCCTTCAGAGATGCCTGTATGAAATCGATGATCTTCTGGTTTTCTTCCTTTCCTGATCCGGTTACAGAGAATGGCTCCCCGAATTTCATATAAATATGTTTAGTGCTGTCAAGCGGGCCAAGCTCCCTGATTAACTTTCCATTACCCCAGTAATCTGTTTTCAGGGCCATCGGAACTACTTTAACTCCGGCTCTCTTTGCCAGTTTCACTCCAAGTGAATTAAATTCTTCAGGTTTGAACTCCACGCTTCGGGTGCTTTGCGGAAAGATAACTATAGAAATACCCTTTGATAACAATTCCATCCCCCCGTTCATGACAGCCTCAAGATCTTTCCTGGGATCAGTCCTGCCGACAACTATCGGATCCCTCGATCTCATAACATCGCCAAACAGAGGATGTCTCACGAGGCTATCTTTAACCACAAATGTAACTTTCCTGAGCGGGGCTATTATCCCCGGGAGAACCATTGTCTCGAGTGTACTCATATGATTGGAAATGAACAGGACAGGCTCAGGTGTTTTTGCTATATTCTCCAACCCGGTTATATGGTACCTGCCGCCGCTTTTTTCAATGAATCTGAAGATATAATATGATGAATCCGCCCATAATTTATCATTGTAGATCCCCCTTTTTGCCTGACTCCTGCTCCTTAATACTACAATGGCGAATTTGTAAGTAAAATATAACCGGTTATTGAAAATCAGTTTATTCCAGAAGTTCAGCTTCTTCCCCGGAGAATCATAAGTATTTGATTTAAAATAGCCTTTTTGCATTGTTGTATTTTTCCATCAGATCTCTGTTCAGGTCGAGCGGAGGTTGCGCTCCCTCTGGCAGAAACGGCTTATACGGGTGTGTTTTGGAATATTCGGTAAATTCATTTTTTATTTCTTCCAGCAATTTTGGATCTGTCAGCAGATCAAGTGCTGTTGCTGCAATAACCCTGGCACCCGCATTGAGTCCCTTCCAGGTTGCAGTCCCATAATTTCCGGCAACCGATGTCCAGTGATGCCCGGTGGAACCCGGAATTCCCCCCGGGAAATTTAGTGTTGCAGTCGGAGCGATAAGTGAGACGTCACCTACATCTGTTGAAGCGCCACCCGGCTGTGTAACTGCAGGCTGGCTCCACGGATCTGTTGTTACAGGATAACCGGCTTCTTTCACACCAAGGGTTTTCTGGAACGATTTTGCACGCTCCTGTTCATCTTCCGACCAATCAGGCATGCCAACCAGCTCAATATTCCTTCTAATAGTTTCTGCCATTCCTTTGTTGGCATGCTTCTGATGAATTGCAGCTATAACCTTTACTGTATCGAGGGTGGTGCCCGATGCCAGAGCAGCTCCTCTGGCACAATCAACAACACGTTCAAACATATCCTCAAGCAAATTATCGGTATTCCTTACGAAATACCATACTGATGCTTTGTCGGGAACAACATTCGGAGCTTCGCCTCCTTCAGTAATAATATAATGTAAACGTGATGAAGTCTGAAGATGTTCACGGAGATAATTTGTTGAAATATTCATTAATTCAACTGCATCCAGGGCGCTCCTTCCGCTCCATGGTGCTCCTGCAGCATGTGCGGTTTTTCCTGTGAAAGTGAAAATTGCTGACATAACCGCAGTACCGCTCACACCATAGTTTGTTCCAAAATTTGAAGATGCATGATTGTCGATAATAGCATCAACCCCCTTAAAGACTCCTGCTCTGACCATATACGGTCTGCCTATAAGAGTCTCCTCAGCAGGCGATCCGAAGAATTTAACGGTACCGCGGATATTATGAAGCTCCATACTTTTCTTCACGGCAATCGCTGCTGCAATCCCTGCTGTTCCCATCATATTGTGTCCGCATCCATGCCCAGGGGCTCCTGGTATTATAGGATCTTTCAACGGAGTAAGAGCTTTCTGCGATAGCATAGGTAATGCATCGAACTCTCCGAGAATACCAATCACAGGTTCACCCTGACCCCAGG
>CAZKMH010000411.1:0-3980 GCA_964553395.1 uncultured Rikenellaceae bacterium
TTTTCGCCCGGACTGATTACCCTCGGGGCAGTGACAAGCACCATAAGCGGATCCCTGACAAAGACTGATTTTTCTGCAACGCCAAAAGCCCTGTCGTTGCCGGCGATAACCATTACTTTAACAGAACCTGTATATTGAGGCAGGGTTACTCTGTGGGTGTTAGTCTTGCCGGATTGAAGGTTAAACGGTCCCAGGAATTTTACGACAGGAACGAATCTCTGTGCTTTATTTGCTGATCTGTCGGCAAATGCTTCGTCACCGCCGATCGCAAATATTTTTTCAAGCGTTCCTCCGAATGCTCCAAGAACATAGTCATAAAGATCCCATGTTTTTACACCCAGCGCCTCACGCGAATAGAAATAGTTCCACGGGTTGGGAGTTTTAAAACCGGTTATGTCGAGCAATCCTTCATCGACAACTGCAAGGGTATAAGTCATTGCATTGTTGTTTGCCTCAGTGACCTTTATTTCAAAAGGCTTCTGTGACCGTATCTCATCATCCATGGTAATTACCGGGCTGAGACGTGTTCCGGGATCCTCCACCATAACAGGAACAACGCCATACAGCCGTATGGGCATATCATTAATTGTCTGACTATGCGGCTGAATAACAGTAACATAAGCATACACATTGGGTGCCATTTCAGGGGTTGCCCTGAACCGGATCTGTGTATTTGCTTTTTCAGTGCCGGTGCGGATCTCGCTCAGAACGCCGGTTGCATTTTCGATAGTCACAATTGCCCTTGCATTTTCGGGGGAGGGGAAGGAGAGCCATACCTCTTCACCGGGAATATATTTTTCCTTATCCGTGCTGACGGCCAGCAGGGTTGCTCCTTCAGCATTTCCTTTCATGCCGTATTCCCATGGCCAGTCGATAAGCAAGATCTTTCCTGTTGAGTGACCTGCAGGCGTCGTCGCCCTGACAAGATAACGACCCCACTCTCTTTTATTAATATTGAAAGTAAAGCTGCCCTCACCGCCCGATGTGGTTATGGTTTGACTTACAACAGGCTTATTGATCCGGTCGGAAATAAAATATGCAAGATTCTCCTCATCTGATTCCCACCACCACCTGTAGGAAAGTTTATATACCGTAATTTCCACTTCCGACCTGACCGGTTTTCCCTTTTCATCGACTGTTACGATCTTCACTTCATTTTCGGCATCGGTGTACAGCATCCTGCTTTTACCCTTCAGCCCCGGCAGGTTGATTCCCACAAATACAGGATATGGAGCATATTTATAAACAGACTGGGTGATGCTCTCATCTCCGCCCTGTTCCTGAACTTTGGTAGTAAAAACGGCATTCAGCATTCCGGGAGCTTTCAATTCGTCACCGGGATAGAACTTAATCACTGCATTTCCGTTTTCGTCGATGGAATTGTCAAAGGTGGTCACCGTTTCCGGGTAAAATCCGGTAACGGGATCATCAAAAATATACTGACCATATTTTTCGAATTCTGTTTTGGAATGTTTCAGGATATATTCGACGGAGGCCTTCAGATTCCTGGCTACTGCACCATTGAGCCATTTCACATTGAGGGTCCCGGTTGCACCGCGGTCTGATCCGCCAAGGATCTCTCCGGGGAAGCTGAGATTTATTTTAAGCCGGTTTGGTTTGATTGTCTCAACCCTCACTCTCTTTGTAAACGTTGCCCCGCCGATCTTAAACTGTGCACGGTAATTCCCGGTTATGGCATCAGAGGAAGTTTTTGTCCTGAAAACCATGAGGTTGGTGCCTTCCGGTTTAAGGATCTGGTTATCCACCCGTTGTTCGAGAGGATTGATAAGCTCAAACTGCACCGGATGGTTCGGAGGGAGATCACTTTTCATATCTTTAATGAAAAGTGAAAGATAGATTGAGTCGCCCGGGCGCCAAACATCCCTTTCACCATATATAAAAGCCTTGATGCCTTTCTCAGGCCTTGTTCCGGAAACATCGAACGAGCTGAGTGAGAGTGATGATCCATCATTGACCTTGAGATAGTTACGATCTTTGTCTTTTTTCGCAATGATCAGGAATGGCTTTCTTTCGCAATGGAGAGCAAAGGCTCCGTCCTGATCGGTGTTTCCCGATACAACAGGCTGCAGCTGGTAATCGAAAACTGAAATTTCAACTTCACTTACCGGCAATGCTGTCGGGAGATCATTAACCATTACATGGAGAATATCATCTTCTCCTTTTTTAGCAATCAGGCCAAGATTTGAAGCGAGTATATTCCTTGTAATATTTTTATCCGGACTGTAGAATGCGTCCTTGCATGGATCATTACGGTCCTCCCATCTGAATCCGAAGGAATAATAAATACCATCTTCACTGTCGTCATAATAATTCTCCGGATCTTCCCAGAAGCTCTTGCCTGATTCCAGTGACTGCTGAAGAACCTCCTCATACCTGCTCTCCTTACCGGCATCAGCACAGGGGAAGAGTGCGTAAGATCTTCTCATGCCAAGCTGGATCTTATAAAGTACACCGGGTTCGACATCAATATAGTCGGCAAGGTCAATTGTATAAAGTTTCCAGGAACCCGTTCCTGTTCCTGTTCCGGTGAGCAGGTCGATCCTTCCCGAGTATATTGGCCGGCCGAATCGTTTCACGGAATATCCCCTGTTTAAGTCATTTTCCTGGAGGAAGTAGGGCAGGTTGTTCTCAAATATCTTTATGATCTTAAGGTCGACGGCTTTCAGGTTGGCAGCCTTGAACGGAAAAATGAGATTCTGTGAGGAGGGAAGTATAACTCCCTCACCGGCGAGCATTATTCCCGGATTGACGGCTGAAAAGTCGAGGTTTGTTGAATAAGCAGAACTGAGTCCGGTTCCCCTGGTGTTTTTTACTGAAGGTTCAACATTGAGTTTAACAACTCCCTGCAAAGTGTTCGAAGGAATTATTGTCACAACATTGGAGCTGACATTTATTGTTGCACCGGCGGCTGATGGTTCAAGGTATACCAGACCTTCAAGCTCCTGCGATGCATCAACAGGATCGGAAAAAATTACATCAACGCCCGGATTCTCTCCGGTCCTTGTTTTCACATTGATCACCGAAAACTCACCGGATGGCGGAATGCTTACAACAGTTGATCCCTTCTGTTTAACTCCTGAAGATGTTCCATCCCATACAAGTGCCAGTTCCCTTGCTTTATCCGTCCTTGGGATGTCGGCCACGGTGAATTTATGAACAAGGTTTACCGAATGATCCCAGGCTATCTCCATCTTTTTCTTTTCGAGCCTGGCTTCAAGGTAACCCTCAACTTCTGCCGGTTCTATATAATCGGATGTTAATATTTCACCGTTAAGTATATATTTATCTCCTTCAGAAGAGCTTTCAAGGGTGCCGGTTGTTATGCTGAAATCTTTCCTGAGTGTTTGCAGCCGGAGCGGGAAAACCTTCAGCCGGTCTTTAACTTCTCCGAGCTTGTTAAGAAAAAGTTCGCCGGTATATATCTTCCCGGGATCGAGCAGTTTGGATGGTCTGAAAACGAGAGTTGTTTCATCCGTCCATTCGGTTTTTCCCTTGATCGCAGGATCGAACACAAAAAGTCCGGCAGGTGTCTGTTTTGCAGCAAGTGTTGAAAATTCGCCGGTAAACCGGATCTCTATCACGGAATTTGCAGGTATGATCCCTGAAGTATAGCCGGTAATATATTCGCTGAAACCTTTGTCGAGCGGAAGGATGGTTTGAGGCACTTCAGACTCCGTGATCAGACCGGGTTTCTGGATGGTTTTGTCGCCGCGACCGCAGGAAGTTACGAGTAGGATTGTGAAAATAAGAAGAAAAGATTTAATGAGTCTCATAACGGATTTAAATAGGTAAATAAGTTATATAAAATTACATAATTCTTATTGGAACGTTAACTTCAATATTCAATCCTTTTCATTGCTTTGCTTGTCTCATTTACTCATCCCCAATCCCCTTTTCCGGATCACATGTACTCATCCCCCCGGCCCCCTTCTCTGCTGTCGCAAAGAAGGGGGTGACTA
>CAZKMH010000412.1:0-3958 GCA_964553395.1 uncultured Rikenellaceae bacterium
CTGGATAATGGTATCAGTAAAGAGACACTTGTTTACTATGGGCTTGAATATAAATTCATTACTCTTTATCTTACTGGTGAATTGAAATATGAAGAAATGGTAAGGAGCCTTGAGATTTCCATTCACCAGTTCGCAAAGAGGCAGATGACCTGGTTCCGGGGTATGGAACGAAAGGGGATTCTGATCCACTGGATTGACGGGGCGTTACCGATAGAGGAGAAGGTGGAGAAGGTGATGAAACTACTGTATAAATAACCTCACCCCTTCCCGTCCCCCGCTCCCGTGGAGAGCGGGGGAGGCTATTTCAGATATGTCTCCAGCCATCCGAAAAACTCCCTCTGCCATATTATCGAATTCTGAGGTTTCAGCACCCAGTGCCCCTCATTTTCGAAAAAGAGAAGCCTGCTTGGCACATTATGGAGCTGAGCTGCCTGGAATGCTTCCAGACTCTGTGTGTATGGTATTCTGAAGTCATTGGCTCCCGTAATAATAAGAATGGGGGTATCCCAGTTGTCCGCCATCAGATGGGGTGAGAACTGATAGCTTTTTGGTGTGTTCCAGTAAGGACCTTCAATGTCCTTATCCGGATACCAGAGCTCTTCCGTTGACCCGTACCAGCTTATTAAATTAAAAACTCCGCAATGTGAAATGAATGCTTTGAACCGGCCTCCATGCATTCCTGCAAGATAAAAGACCGAAGACCCTCCATAACTTGCACCGACGGCACCCAGACGTTCAGGATCCACAAATGGTTCTTTTGCCATGGCATCTGTAGCATCAAGGTAATCCTGGATATTCGCCCCGCCGTAATCCCCGGAGATCTGTTCTTTCCAGGCCTGACCAAAACCCGAACTGCCCCGTCTGTTGGGCGCAATAACAATATAACCTTTGGCAGCCATCATCTGGTAGTTCCAGCGGTATGACCAGCTTTGTCCCAGCGGACCCTGTGGTCCTCCCTTACAGTAGAGCAGTGCCGGGTATTTCTTTGAAGGGTCAAAGTCGGGCGGGTAGATTATCCACATCTGGAGATCCTTGTTATCTTTTGTCCTGATATACCTCTCCTCAGTTTTACCCATTCTTACCGATTCATAAATGGCTTTGTTTATGAAGCTTATTTGCTTTAACTCGCCGGTTGATATATCGATCCTTGATATTTCTGAAGCCATCGACATCGACATAATTCCTGAAATCAGTACACCGGATTTCAGACTGAGAGGGCCGAGATCATGAATACCTTCGGTAACCTTTTCAACTCCTTTACCTGTTATCCCTGTTTTAAACACCTGACCGGTTCCCCGATATGCACAGGTAAAATAAATAGTTGAATTGTCAGCCCAGTTGATATTCTCAACATCAAAATCCCATCCCTGTGTGGCCCGGAAACGGTTACCTTTTATGATATCATAAATGAAAAGTCTGTCAAGATCTGATTCATAACCGTCTCTTGCCATGCTCTGGTATGCAATTTTCGATCCGTCGGGAGAAAACACAGGATATTTGTCATAGCCATTGTTGCCTTCACTTATATTGATTTCTTTTCCTGATGAGACCTCATACAGGATTATATCCGAATTGGTGCTCCTGGAATACTCCCTTCCGGTCATTCTTTTAGTTGTGTAGGCAATGTATTTGCCGTCGGGGCTCCATGATATCTCACCTTCATCAAAATATGGAGCAAGTGGTGAGTCATATTTTTGTCCTTCCATAATATCTTTTTCTCCTGAGACTCTTCTGCCATTGAATGAGGCAACAAAAATGTGGCTGTATGAATAGTCGCTCCAGGAGTTCCAGTGACGGTACATCAGATCGTCGGTGATCCTGACATTTGCCCGGGGAAGATTATGTTTTTCATTGGCTGTAAGATCAAGCTTTACTCTCCTTGTAAAGTATATTCTGTTTCCTTCGGGTGAAATGCTGTAACTCTCAAAGTTCTCCGGACCTTCTACCTCCAGTTTTTCTGATCCATCAGCACTCATGGTCATCAGGCTGCCTTCCCTCACAAATGCTATTAATGTGCCATTGCTGAACCATTGCGGAGAGCTTCCACCGTCGGTTGTAAGCTGAACCGGTTCGCCTCCCGAAGAGGGGACTTTAAAGATATTTGTTCTTCTGGCTTCAGTCTGTACATCATATTCGGTGAGAGTGTAAATCACTTGTGATCCATCGGGGGAGAGGGAAAAACCGCCGAGGCGTCTGAATTTCCAAAGAATCTCCGGCGTCATTATACCTCCTGCCTTCTCTTCATCTGTAAGCTGATTGCTGAACCTCGGTACAGCTTCCTCTTTGACGGTTGTCTTTTGTTTGCACGAAACAAAACATAGACTGGCCCCAAGAACTATCGGGATCAGATATCTTTTCATTGATAAGGATTATTTAAGATTATTATTTTTTAAGAGCTTCTGTCACTTTTGCCTTCAGCTCGTCATACAGTTCGGGGTTGTCTTTAAGTATCTGTTTCACGGCGTCACGTCCCTGCCCGATCTTGGTTTCGCCATAGCTGAACCATGAACCGCTTTTCTTGATAATATTGAATTCGGTTCCAAGGTCAACAATTTCACCAAGCTGGGATATCCCTTCTCCGTAGAGAATATCGAAATCAGCTTTTTTAAACGGTGGCGCAAGTTTATTTTTTACGATCTTGACCCTGGTTCTGTTACCTATAATCTCCTCGCCCTCCTTCAGCTGGCTGGTCCTGCGAATATCAAGCCTGACTGATGCATAAAATTTCAGGGCATTCCCGCCTGTTGTTGTTTCAGGATTGCCGAACATTATACCGATTTTTTCTCTCAACTGATTGATGAAAACGCAGGAAGTATTTGTTTTACTGATATTTGCAGTGAGTTTTCGGAGCGCCTGTGACATAAGCCTTGCCTGCAGTCCCATTTTTGAGTCGCCCATTTCGCCTTCTATTTCAGCTTTGGGAGTAAGTGCTGCAACCGAGTCAATAACGACTATATCAAGTGCACCTGACCTGATAAGATTATCAGTTATCTCCAGGGCCTGTTCACCGTTGTCAGGTTGTGAGATAAGCAGGTTCTCTACATCAACTCCCAGCTTTTCAGCATAGTTACGGTCGAAAGTATGTTCTGCGTCGATGATTGCCGCTATTCCTCCGTTCTTTTGAGCCTCAGCTATAGCATGAATGGCCAGTGTTGTTTTTCCTGAAGCTTCGGGACCATATATTTCAATAACACGTCCCCGTGGTAATCCGCCGATCCCAAGTGCGGAATCCAGCCCTATGGATCCGGTCGAAATTACCTGGATATTCTCGATTGCATGATCACCTAATTTCATTATTGTACCCTTACCAAAATCTTTTTCGATCTTTCCGAGGGTCACTTCAAGTGCTTTGAGTTTTTCCTTGTTGATCTCTTTCCTTTCGTTGCTCATATTAATTTCTATTAATTTTCTTTTAATTGCGCCTTCGGATAATTATTTTGTTATTATGGGTAAATTTACGAAGTTTGAATCGTATTCTTATGAGGAAGTTAGTAATTTGTTATTAACATAGATTATAGTACTGTTATCTCGTATCATTTTTTAATGGATTGGTAATTAGTGACTTGTGAAAGAAAATATTAATACCGGAATAACCGCAGGAATTAGATTCATCCCTGTTCTGATTGTGATGATTACACTGTTTACCGGGAATGATCTCATTTCACAGGGTAATCAGACCAAAGCTACCCGGCAGTCATCCCTCGATGCCTTCAAAAAGGGAGATTATGAATCAGCTTACAGGCAGTTTAGTGAGCTTCTGGTCACCTTCCCAAGGGATCCCCTGTATAAGTATTATTCAGGAGTATGCCTGGTGAAGATGGAAAAGGATCCGGAAAATGCCGTTATCCTTCTGACCGGAGCTGCGAAAGATGGAACTGTAGTGAGAACAGTTCCTGCAGATGTATTGTTCTGGCTTGGCAGGGCACAGCAGATGACAGGCAGGTTCGATGAGGCTGTC
>CAZKMH010000413.1:0-3932 GCA_964553395.1 uncultured Rikenellaceae bacterium
ATGGAATTGTTCCGGCCACTCTGGGTCTCGAGATAAAAAAAGATATTCCGGGAATTGAAAGATCTGCCAGGTTAATGAGGACCGGTTCGCCTGTAAAGGGTGACGAAGATGAGGCATTTCCTGCACAGGTATCATACATTGACCCTGAATTCCTTGATATTTTTACTTTCCCTCTTGTCAATGGCGATAAGAATTCCATTTTGGGGCATGGTAATGTGCTTGTGAGTGAGACAATGGCGAAAACGCTTTTCGGCGGGGAGTTCCCGGTTGGGAAAGCAATCACTGTGGTAAACGATCAGAGCAGGGAATTTACATTCACTGTCGGGGGTGTATTTACAGACCTTCCGGAGAATTCCAGCTTCCGGATCGATGTTCTTTCACACTTCGACAACTTCCTGCTTATGTGGGATGTAAAGGATACCGACTGGAAGTTCATGACGACCGTCCTCTTTATCCAGGTTTCTGACAAATCACTTCTCCCTTCAATTTCGACAGGCTTGAAAGAGTATCTGCCGGTTCAGAATGAAGCCCGGGAAGATTTCAGGATAAACCGTTTCACCCTCGTTCCCCTTGATGATGTCGGCGAAAATACAAGGAACATATGGTCGTCGGGACTTTTCCCGGGACTTCATCCGGCAGCGTTGATTGCTCCGGCATTTATGGCAATATTTATCCTCCTTATTGCCTGTTTTAATTTTGCAAATACATCAATAGCAATTTTTGGCAAGAGGATAAAGGAGATAGGGCTGAGAAAAACATTCGGTGGGCAGCGGAAACAACTTGTAACACAGTTCATGTTTGAGACGCTGATAGTATGCCTGCTGGCGCTTTTTACAGGGATCGTGATAGCTGAATTCCTTGTTCCGGCATACAGCAGTCTATGGGCTTACATGTCGATAAAAATGACCCTCACGGGTTATGGTTTCTTCTGGATTTTTCTTCTTTTGCTTTTGTTGGCAACAGGGTTTGTAGCCGGGGTTTACCCGGCAATTTATGTCAGTTCATTCAGCCCGGCGGGTGTTTTTAGAGGCACTTCGGCCTTCAGGGGATCAGGAAGGCTCTCAGCCGTTCTTCTTACACTTCAATTCGCAATTTCAATAACAGCACTTGTTATGGGACTGGTTTTTGCGAAGAATGCTGACTATCAGCGGACCCTCGATCTGGGATATGACAGGGACAAAGTGCTTGTTCTTCCGATCCCGCCCGAAAAATATGCCTCGTTCAGAACCGAATTCCGGTCTGACCCCAGAGTAATTTCAGTAGCAGGTACACAGAATCATATTGGTTACGGAAGTTACCGCAGGCCGATCAAAGATGAGGAAAAACAGCTGGAAGTTGATGTGATGGATATTGGCCCTGATTATGCACAAACTATGGGGCTCAGGCTTGTGGAAGGAAGGTTTTTTGATGAACTGAGAGAGTCGGCTGACCGTGAAAATGGATCGATAATAGTGAATCAGAAATTGTTAAGTGATTTCGGCTGGAGTGAAGGAACCGGGAAAGTTGTAACGCTTTATGACACAACAAAGCTGACAGTTATCGGAGTGGTTAAAGATTTCTATCTCGGAGGCGTTTGGGAGGAAATAGAGCCGGCAATGCTGAGGCTTGCCCGTAATGACAACTATTATACGCTGGCGATCAGGGCGAATCCTGCCGACCAGCCTGATGTGCTGGAATTCATGAGAACAACATGGAAAAGCCTTGTCCCGAACAGCATCTACGGAGGAAGAGCACAGGAAGAGCTGATGCAGGAAGAAAAGGATATTAACGGGAGTATACTGAAAGTCAATTTCTTCCTGGCCATCGTCGCAACATTTCTGTCGCTTATCGGGATGTTCAACCTTGTATCGATCGACATAATCCGCAGGACAAAGGAGGTGGGGATAAGAAAGATCCAGGGTGCACCCGTTCCGGTTATAATGTTCCTGCTGAGCAGGAAATTTGTAATAATACTTTTAATTGCATCGGTTCTGGGTTGTGCCGGAGGATACTACATGTCGCTCATGCTGCTTGACAGCATATGGGATTATTTTGTTGATATCAAAGCAGTTATATTGCTTGCTGCAGCGGGGATTATGTTAGTGGCAACAGTTCTTACACTTATATTTAAGGTTGCCAGGTCTGCAATGAGGAATCCGGCCGTTTCGCTGCGGTATGAATGAGCAGTTTTCAGAAGATACTTTTTTTCAGGACCGGAGCAGCAGCGGAAATCCTTTAACCACAGGGTTGTACAGAGTTGAAAGGAGTTATACGGTTTGGATCGCTAAACTGGACAAAACAGTGTAACTCTGTGAAAAACTCCGTGTCACCCGGTGGTTAAAAATTGAAGTTGTCAGAAAAGTAAATCGGATCGATGTTTTAATACATCTTATTGATAAGCTGTCCGAATTCATCCCTCTTTTTCAGGGGGAATGAAAGACTCTGCCCGTCACGGGTTACAACATTCAGCCCCTTCACCGCGAAAAATCCCTTGCTGTAGTAAATAACCTCAAGTATATTATCAAAGAGGATCTCAAGATTAAATCTTTCACATTCTTCCTTTAAGCTCCTGAAATATATCCTCTGGTTTGTCACAATAAATTTGCCTTCAATTGTCTTGTTATCAACAACCTGGTTTGTATCTCCTGCCTTGAGTACCACCTCATTTGAATTTAATTTTACTGTCATGGTTTTATTTTTTAGGTTGTAATCCCGATTATTAGATTAAGTTACTTGTTGCTTGTTGCCTGTTAATTGTTTAATAGTATTTATCTGCATCATTTTACATACTAAAGACGGTTAACTCCGGGAAATGATGCGTTTGTTTTAATTTTTTTTCAAAAAAAATGTCTATTATTTTAACACATTTGTCTTTTTATGACGTCCTTTAAGAAAACGAACAGATATGATAAATGGTACTCTGCTGATCGTGGATATTGACAGGGATAGTCTTAAGGCACTTGAAATCGCGACAAAAAAAGAGTTTGAGACCGTCATAGCGATCAATTCTCCGGAGAGGATCCGTAAGGTATTGGAAAAGAATGAAGTTGATGTGGTGATCCTCGACATGAACTTTAAGGCAGGGGTGCATAACGGAAATGAAGGCTTGTTCTGGATGAAGGAAATATTTGACCACGACGGCGATATCAGTGTGATCATTGTCACTGCTTCAGGTGATATTGATCTTGCTGTAAGGGCTATCAGGGCCGGAGCAGTTGATTTCATAACAAAACCATGGGAAACAGCGAGGGTGCTGGCTGCACTAAACGTTGCCTGGAAACTCAGGATGTCAAGCCTCAGGGCAGCTGCACTGAAAAACGACAACAGGCAGTTAAAAAGGGAGATAAACAGGTCAGGGAAGAAGATTGTGCCCGGTGCTTCGCCGACTATGATAAACGTTATGAATATTGTCAGGAAAGTTGCCGCTACCGATGCGAATGTGCTTATAACAGGTGAGAACGGAACAGGGAAGGAATTGGTTGCCAGGGAAATCCACAATCTTTCAGGCAGGACTTCCGAGCTGATGGTAACTGTTGATATGGGTTCAATTACTGAAACACTGTTCGAGAGCGAACTTTTCGGGCATGTAAGGGGAGCATTTACAGATGCAAGAGAGGACCGTAAAGGAAAGTTCGAAGCGGCCGATAACGGTACTCTTTTTCTGGATGAGATCGGGAACCTGTCGCAGCAGTCGCAGGCAAAACTGCTGAGCGTACTTCAGAACAGGCAGGTTGTGAGGGTAGGATCGAACAGACCGGTGCCTGTAAACATCAGGCTTATTTGCGCAACGAACCGGAATCTTGTTCAGATGGTGAGGGAAGGGATATTCAGGGAGGATCTTTTCTACAGGATTAATACGATCATGATTGAGGTGCCCCCGTTAAGGGACAGGGTTGACGATATACCGGTGCTAGCGAACTATTTTCTCAAGGTCAATGGGGAGCGGTATGACA
>CAZKMH010000414.1:0-3918 GCA_964553395.1 uncultured Rikenellaceae bacterium
CTACATCAAAATCTCCGTTAAGCCCGATTGAGCTTATAATTGATTGCAATGAATCTGAAAAAACCTTATCTACTTTATAGTAGGTTGGAACAATGACTTGCGGATAAGAAAGAAAGGAGGAAAAAAGAAATGAAAATAAAAGAAATTTCAGATTATTAGTTTTATTCATTTTCCTTTAGAAAAATATTTTTTTTGTTTAAAATATAATTAAAAGAAAATTAAAGTTATGAATATCCAGATATTCGGAATTAAGAAAAGCAGGGATACAAGAAAAGCTGAACGCTTCTTCAGTGACAGAAGAATCCCATATCATTTTAGGGATTTAAATGAAAAAGGTATTTCCAAAGGGGAATTGGAAAATATTAAGCAGGCAATCCCTTTAGAAGAAATAATTGATAAAGAAGGGAAGCAATTTCAAAAAAGAAATCTTTCATTCATGATTTATGATATCGAAGAAGAATTATTGAACGATCCTCTTCTTTTTAAAATGCCGGTTGTTAGAAAAGGAAAGCTTGCTACCGTTGGATACAAACCTGAGATTTGGAATAGCTGGAAGAAAGACGAATAGTATTTGAGAGTATTTTAAATTTATTAACCCGATTTCATTAAGAAACCGGGTTAATAAGAAAATTACCGGCTGATATTAACTTTTTTCCTTTAACATTTTTTTCGCTTTGTTTCTTACGAATGTATAATTCATTGAAGGAAGCGAATTATCGTTAGCCACCATCATAAAATATTCCTTGGCTTTCTCTTTGTCTCCTTTATTCTGATAAGCTGCTGCCATTCTGTATAAGTTGTATTGATCAGTTTGATCTGCCTGCTGCAACTCTGAAATGCATTTATCCCATTTTTTTTGATTAAGAGCAATAATCCCCATTAATTCATGAGCAAAACGGACTTGATTCTGATTACCAAGCTGATCTGCACCTTTCATTAATTCTTCTGCTTTCATATTAGCTGTAGAAAAATCTTTTTTCTTTATTGCCAGGCATCCTTCATAATATAAGTTATTAAGTTTTACATTATCCTTCACTTCCTGGGCAGCATTTGATTGATCAAATGTTTCAACAGATTTTTTAAACAATATTGCAGCATCATCATATTTCCCATATTCATAAAGAATCAATGCCTTGTTGAATTCATCTGCAGACATATTAGCCATGTCATTTTCTTCTTTAGCAATTCCATATCTCTTATCCAATTCTTTTAATGCTAAATCCATTTTACCTTCATCCAGGTACGTATAAGTCATTCCTAAAAGTGCAGCTCGTTTTTCACCTGCATTGCGTGCCGTATTGAATAGCTTTTGACATTCAACTCTGGCTTGATCATAATTCCCTTTGTATATATAGTTTGCTGCAATACCAATATGTGATCCAACAAAGTTAGGATCTTTCGATAATGCCTTCTGATAATTTTCAATAGATTCATCATATCTTCCCATCTTCAAAAGAAGCTCTGCATAGGAATCATATGGATTGGGGTCCTCCGGAACTAATTCTATATATTTCTTAAATGCTTTTTCAGCATCGTCATATTTATTAACGGATTTGTATGCATATCCAAGTGAATTAAAAGAAGGTGAGAAGTTGGGATTGATCACGGTTGCTTTTTTAAACTCTTCAATTGCTTTGTCATAATCCTGCTGGCCGTTAAAATAATTCCCTAATAAATTACGAGCTCTTTCATCGTTGGGAAATTGAGAAACAAGCTTTTCATAATATTCTTTTTGCTTTAGTGAATTATTATTTACACCTGCTTGCAATCCAAGAATCACGAGTCTTTCACCTTCAGAAACTTTATCTGCATTTGAAACTGCTTTGTCCAAATTAGTAAAAAATTCTTTCGGTGAGTTGCTGGCTAATGCAAGATCATAAAATGCTAACGCAAAATTCGGATCTTGGGAAATTGCCATTTCAAAATGCTGGCGTGAATCGTATGCGAGTAATTTTTCTGAAAGATCTCTTCCTTGCAAGTAAGATTTTTTCGCTTCATCAGAAGATGTTGTTATAGGGATTTTTCCCTCATCTTCGGTTTGAGATTTACACCCCATAAAAAACATTAATGTAAACACTGTGAGAATAAATAGAGTAAATACTGGAAATAGTTTTTTCATAGAACCTCCTTTTAATTAATTTTTTTTGAAACAATCACGCAAATGTGGAATCACGCTTTGCGATGATAATCCGGAAAATGACAATCTAAAAAGAAATTTTGCAGCCCTATTTTAATCTGAAATGGAAAAAATTATCAAAACAAGGATAATTATTTTGGTAACTGGGATAAGAAGAACTATATATTGTACTTATTGCATGAATAACTTATACACAATCTTTATGAATTGCAATAATGTAGTGATTTAACAGAGTAGTTTGTGAAATAAGGTAAAAGCAGATTAAAATGTGAGGCTCACTTCGGAAGTGAGTCTCACGTTTAAATTTATTTATTACACGTCATAATACAAAGAAAACTCATAAGGATGGGGTTGCAGAGCCATTACTTTAACTTCCTTATCTGTTTTGTATTTTATCCATGTTTCAATTACATCAGCAGTAAACACATCGCCTTTCAGAAGATACTCATGATCATTAGCTAAAGCTTTTAAAGCCTCATCTAAACTTCCGGGTGTGGATGGAACATTTGCTAATTCTTCCGGCGGCAGATCATAAATATCTTTATCTAATGGATCACCGGGGTCGATTCTATTAATTACTCCATCTAATCCTGCCATTAACATTGCAGAAAATGCAAGATAAGGATTGCATGAAGGATCGGGACATCTAAACTCAACTCTCTTTGCTTTTGGGCTTGGGGAATACATTGGTATTCGAACTCCAGCACTTCTGTTCCTTTGAGAATAAGCTAAGTTAACAGGAGCTTCAAATCCCGGGACAAGTCTTTTGTAAGAATTGGTTGTAGGATTAGTGAATGCACAGAGTGAAGGAGCGTGTTTTAATAATCCACCGATAAAGTATAGAGCAAGTTCGCTTAAGCCTGCATAACCTGAACCGGCAAATAAAGGCTTGCCTTTTTTCCAGAGACTTGTGTGAACATGCATTCCACTTCCATTATCTCCATATATAGGTTTAGGCATATAGGTAACTGTTTTATTATTCTTCTTTGCTATGTTTTTTGCTATGTATTTAAAAAGCAAAAGTTGATCTGCTGCTTTTACAAGGGGAACAAAACGAAGGTCTATTTCGCACTGCCCGCCGCTTGCCACTTCATGATGCTGTGCTTCAACATCAATTCCGCATTCAATAAGATTTAAAACTATTTCATTCCTTATGTCGGTTAAAGAATCTGTCGGGGGTACAGGGAAGTAACCTTCTTTATATCTTGGCTTGTAACCTAAGTTTGGTTTTTCATCTCTCCCGCTGTTCCATTTACCTTCTATTGAATCAACTGAATAAAAACTTCCATTAGGTGCCGAATCAAAACGAACATCATCAAATATGAAGAATTCAGCTTCGGGCCCGTAATATACGGTATCTGCAATTCCTGTTGACTGCAAGTACGCTTCAGCTTTTTGCGCAATGCTTCTTGGGCATCGTGTATATTTTTCCTTAGTTGCAGGTTCATATACATCACAAATTAAACTGATGGTTGGTGCTTCAATAAAAGGATCAACGAACATTGAGTTCGGATCCGGTATGATAAGCATATCGCTTTCATTAATTGGCTTCCACCCTCGAATTGAGGAACCGTCAAAACCAAATCCATCATCAAACGAATCTTCATCGAGCTGAGAACTTGGCACCGTAAAGTGCTGCCATTGTCCCGGAAAATCCATAAACTTTAAGTCAACAAACTTTATTCCGTTCGACTGAACAAATTTTAATATTGTTTCAATCGGGTTGGTTGCTTTTGGAGATTTAGCCATATATTATCCTTTAATTATTAATTGAATAGATT
>CAZKMH010000415.1:0-3916 GCA_964553395.1 uncultured Rikenellaceae bacterium
TTGCACCGTTGCACCGTTGAGCCGATTTACATCATACTTCCTATTTCGCTCTTGATATAGTCAATCGCCACCCGTGTCGGTTCTTTATCAAGCTCCATGACAGTCTGGAGCAGTCTTTTGCTGAATTCCATTCCGGTTGAATTTTCGGGCATCTTATCAAATTCACCGTTTATGATCTTGATCATATTGGATCGCGCACTTCTGACAACCTCCCATGCCTGCGGACTCATATAGATCTGCTGCGACAGGTTATGTTCAAATTCACTTCGTATGGTTGTCAGCAGTGATGAATGAAGCTGTCCGGCCGATACTCCCGGTGTGCTTATCCTCACAAGCATCGACTCGAGGGAAATCCTTTCCAGAAACAATATTATCCTTTCGTAAGCCTGAAGTTTGATGGGAATAACCGTGCGACTGTTCTGCAGAACCAGTTCCTGCCTCCTCTTATCCTGATCGTTCTTCAGCAGACTCCTCAAAAGAAGCCAGGCTGTCAGAAGGACCAGAAGGGCAGGGATCGTAATCTTAAGAATATCAGATACTGTCTCCATCTTCATTCGTTTTGTTTACAGTTTACAAACTTAAGTCTTTTCCTTTGTTTTTAATTATTACTTTTTAAATTTGAACCCGGTTGTTAACACCTTATATATATAATAAATGGAATACCTATCTGACAGAATCAAAATCATGGCTGCATCTGCCACAATGGTGATGGCACAAAAGAGCCGCGAACTTAAAGCAAAGGGTCTTGACATAATTAGTCTCAGTCTTGGAGAACCTGACTTCAATACTCCGGATTATATTAAAGAAGCTGCCAAAAAGGCTATAGATGAGAATTATTCTAAATATCCTCCGGTGCCGGGCTTCAACGATCTCAGGGAAGCTATCTCGAAAAAATTCAAAGAAGAGAATGGAGTTAATTATAAACCCGAACAGGTATTTGTTTCGGCAGGAGGCAAGCACTCACTTATTAATGTAATTCTGTCGATAGTCAATCCCGGTGAAGAGGTGATAATCCTTGCTCCATACTGGGTGAGTTACTACGATCAGATAATTCTGGCCGGGGGTAAACCGGTTATTGTCGAAGCAACTATTGAAAACGATTTTAAAATCAGGCCTGAACAGCTTGAGGCAGCCATTACAGGCAGGACCCGTCTCGTTATCTTTAATTCACCCTCAAATCCCACCGGAATGGTTTACTCCGGGACGGAGATGGAAGCAATTGCAAGGGTGGTTCACAGGCACGAGGGCGTATTCATTATGTCTGATGAGGTTTATGAACATATTCTATTTGAAGGTGAACATGTAAGCATGGCCTCTTTTGACTTTATCTACGACCGGGTTATAACCGTAAATGCTGTGTCAAAGGCTTATGCAATGACAGGCTGGAGGGTTGGTTATCTGGGTGCTCCCGTGTGGATAGTCAAGGCGTGTGACAAGCTGCAGGGACAGTTCACATCCGGTGTATGTGCCGTTGCACAGCGGGCCGCGCTGGCCGCTCTGACCGGAAAGGATAACTCACGTCAGATGATGCGGGATGCATTTCTCAGACGACGTGATCTTATTTGCAAGCTCCTGAAAGATATAAAAGGAGTTAAGGTGAGTATCCCTCAGGGTGCTTTCTATGTTCTGCCGGATATCAGCTATTATCTCGGAAAATCTGACGGCGGGACAATAATCCCCACATCGGACGATCTTGCTCTGTGGCTTCTCGAAAAGGCACTGGTTGCTACAGTGGGTGGTGACGCTTTCGGTGCCCCAAATTGCATTAGGATTTCCTATGCCACTTCTGACTCCCTGCTTGTGGAGGCGGTGAAAAGAATCAGGGAGGCACTGGAAGGACTGGTGTGATATTAATGGTTAAATTTGGAAATATTTAATATCTTTATTCTTTGTGAATTAAAGTAGTTACATGAGTTATAAACTTAAATTTTAAATAAGATGATTTTACTTGTAATTCTTGGGATTATAGTACTGCTGGTTGTGTGGGCCATTTCTCTCTATAACCGCCTTATAAAGTTTAGAAACAGCAGGGAACAGGCATTTGCCGATGTCGATGTCCAGCTGAAACAGCGGCATGACATGATCCCTCAGCTGGTTGAAGCTGTAAAAGGTTATATGCAGCACGAGCGCGGAGTTCTTACTGAGATTACCGAAGCGCGTGCAAATGCAATGAAAGCAACGTCCATCAACGAAAAGATAGTTGCCGAAACCAGACTCTCAACAGCTCTTGACGGACTAAAAGTAGCAGTTGAAGCTTATCCTGATCTTAAGGCAAGTCAGAACTTCCTCGATCTGCAGAATGAGATTTCAGACATTGAGAACAAGATAGCCGCAGCACGCCGCTTCTTTAACTCGGCTACCAAAGAGCTTAATGTTGCAATTGAACTCTTCCCGTCAAATCTCATTGCCACAATCTTTAATTTCAAACGCGAGCCTATGTTTGAACTGGGCCAGCAGCGTACTACGGTTGAAGAACCTCCGAAAATACAGTTCTGAAGATTCAGATGAAGTACTTCGGTTTGCAGAGCCAGATCAGGAAAAACAATACAAATTCGGTATTGATCTTACTGATGTTCCCTATTGTATTTTTCGGGTTGACATGGCTTTTCTTCTTTTTTACATCACTGGGAAACTCGCAATATTTTTCACAGGAGCAGGGTCAGTATAGTATAATTCCTGTAATTAACAGTAATTTCTTTCGGACAATACCCTGGATCACTATCGGTGTAGTTGTCTGGTTTATAATTGCATGGTTCTCACATACTGCAATGATAAACAAGGCCACCGGTTCACAGCCTCTTGAAAGAAAAGAGAATAAGAGAATCTATAACCTTGTTGAGAACCTTTGTATTTCAGCAGGTATGCAGATGCCCAAAGTGAATATTATTCCGGATGACTCGCTGAATGCGTTCGCCAGTGGTGTAAATCCGAAATCCTATACTTTATCCCTCTCAAGCGGGATCATAAACAAGCTTAATGACCAGGAACTGGAAGCAGTAATTGCACATGAGCTCACACATATCCGTAACCGTGACGTGAGACTGCTGATAATATCAATAATTTTTGTGGGGATCTTTGCATTTATCTCGGAAACAATGTTCAGGTCGATGCGTTTCGGGAGCTTATCGCGTGGAAAGAAAGGCAGCGGGGGAGTATCTATGATCGTTGCTATGCTTCTGGCTCTGGTTGGTTATCTGGTTGCCTCATTGTTCAGATTCGCTCTTTCGAGAAAACGTGAGTATCTTGCCGATGCAGGTTCCGCAGAACTTACCCGTAATCCACTGGCACTGGCATCAGCACTCAGAAAAATATCAGTTGATCCGACTATTGAAGCCGTAAAAAGAAATGATGTTGCCCAGATGTTTATCGAAAATCCGCAAAAGGAACTGAAGAATTCATCTGCGTCTTTTTCGACATTATTCGCAACACATCCGCCGATTCAAAAACGGATTGAGATACTGGAACAATTTTGACGGGCTCAAAGGCGTAATGGCACAAAGGCGCAAAGGAAGCGAATATAGAGGGGAAGAAACAAAAATTCCCCTCCCTGGAGGGTCAGGGGTGGATCTTAATGGATTTCTTTCTTTCTGAAGAGCTTTTTCTCTTCTCCTCTTAATAATCTTCCTATATTTTTCCTGTGGGTTATCAGTAGTGCAACAGCAACAAACACCGAGAATATTTTAAACAGTAATGACGGTGTGTCAAATAATGACAGCAAAAACACCGGAAAAGCAATCCCTGCCGTCATTGATGATATGGAAACAATGCCCGTTATCAGGAATATAATAAGGAAGACCCCAAGGCAGACAAGTGTTACGGCCGGATGTATTGCAACCAGCACACCGAACATGGTTGCTACACCTTTTCCGCCGCGGAATCCGGCAAAAAGGGGGAAAATATGTCCGATTATCGCTGT
>CAZKMH010000416.1:0-3914 GCA_964553395.1 uncultured Rikenellaceae bacterium
CCTTAATCAGCATGAAGACCGCAAATGCAACGATCAGGAAATCGAAAATAGCCTGGAGAAAACTGCCATAATTCCAGGTCACGGCAGGAGCAGTCTCAGTTGCCGCTTTCATAACAACTTTCAGATCAATAAAATTGACACCACCGAGCAACAGCCCTATGGGTGGCATAATGATGTCGTTTACACCGGATGTTACTATTTTACCGAAAGCGACACCGATAATGATACCCACAGCCATGTCGACAACATTGCCTTTCATTGCAAAGGCTTTGAATTCATCAACTAGTTTCATAATTCAGGTTTTTAGTTATTGTTTTGTCCACCGGAGCTTTATAGACTGATAAAGCGAAGATGGAATTATTAAAATTTATGAGAGAGTCCGACACCGAGTATTTCTTTGAACTGCACTTTTGATGCGACACCTTCACCAGGATCAATCTCGTTATCCCCGTTTCTATCCAAAGGGATTGTAATGTTATCATCATAAAGCAAAAGTGTATTGAAATTGACAGTTATATATTTATTGACTTTCATGACAATGATGTTTTCCCAGCTTACATCAATGTTCTGCGGATTATCGGCATAGTTTGAAAAGAGGTCGATCTTGGTAGTAAACGCGACATTCTTCATGAACTCATTTTTAAAATCATTTTTTGTGTAAGCAGCCCTTATGTAGCCACCAATTTCACCCCTTATTGTTTCACCGGGTGTTACCCCGAAAGCTCCGGCGTTGGAAAGCACTTCATCAGTAACAAAAGTGAATTTTGCAGTCAAAGGAGCAATAAATACACTGAAATTTGCATTTGGTTTGTAGTCAAGGCCCAGAGCAATTAACAGATAAGCAGGAGCAAACAGATCGGAGATTTTATTCTTTGTTGTTTCATTGATATAGTTATAGCCCGGCTGCATCTGCGTTTTAAAATTCAGCAGAGCAGCATAGTAAAATTTGCCGAAAGCCTGTCTGCCATATTTTGACAGGAAATCAATCTTATCATCAGTTTTCCTGAACCCGGCATCCTTACCCTGTTTTAAAAGTCCGTAACCAAGATCCAGGGTATTATCCCATTGTGATTTACCTTGTTTCAGGTTTGCGAAAAGACCCATTATACCATTTAGTGCAAATGAATTTTGTCCGCCTGATGCCCAGTTTGTAAGTGATGTCTGTGCAAGGTTGATCGCAATGGCACCCCCTCTTTTCCAGCCCAGTGTTGTATCGGCTGACTGTGCCCGCAGATTTTTTTCACCTTCAGTTATCTGGCCGATGACCACATTGCTGAAAATTGAAAACAGAATTATAATCGTAAATAATTTACTTTTCATTTTTCGGATTTTTTGGATAACAATACTTGCATAAAACCAACGCAGCCACGCTGAGCATGGCTGAATTAGTGTAACATGAGCCGAAATAAATGATGTCTATTACTTTACATCAGTGATTTCAGCTTTGGCAGCGTTTCTCGCTACTGAATCAATTCCGTTGTTCCGGCCGCTTTCGCTTTTGTAATTCTGGCTTACTCCGATAATCTCTGAATTTGCAGCGGTTATTGCAAAACGGAACAACTTATTCGGAGTCTTTGTTTTGGCGACTCTTTTCGGGTCCTTTGCATTTTTCTTTACTGATGCAATCCCATTCAGGCATGATGCTCTGGATACATAACCTTCACTGCTGAGGATAGTCTGTCCGTTATCAGCTTTCAGACGAAAACGAAATTCATTTTTTTTGCCACTCTGGTACACTTCGAACTTTGCCATTTTTCAGGAATTTTAGGTTTGAAATTGAATTGTATTTATTTGATAAAAAAAATCAGCAACCGGTTTATAAGTCATTCAGGCTGAGTTGGCCAAAGATACTTACATTTTTTTTAATTTCATTTTATAACAAGGAAATATTGTAAATAATCAGCTAAATTGCACCTTGCATATTGGTTAATGAGATTATAACAATTCAGACCATGGATAAGAAAGAAATATTTTCGGCTCATATTAATGAAGGTTACACCTGTAAGGGAGACAGTATTATTCTCGGCGGCGCCATTCTCGATGGTGAAGTTTTAACAGGAACTAAAGTCCAGGTACCCCTGAAGACTATGAACAGACACGGACTTATTGCCGGAGCGACAGGTACCGGCAAAACCAAAACACTACAGATAATTTCTGAGCATCTGTCTGAAAAAGGAGTCCCTGTTCTGCTTATGGATGTCAAGGGTGACCTGAGCGGCATTGCGATGCCCGGTGAGGAGAACCCATTTATTACGGAACGGCATGCCAAAATAGGATTACCGTATTACAAAAGAGGTTGTCCTGTGGAGATGCTTTCGCTTTCACAGCAGGATGGCGTCAGATTGCGTGCAACGATATCGGAGTTTGGTCCCGTCCTTCTTTCCAGGATACTCGAATTGAACGATACCCAGACAGGGGTCCTCGCTGTTATTTTTAAATACTGTGATGACAACAGAATCCCTTTGCTGGATCTGAAGGACCTTAAAAAAGTGATCCAGTTCGTCACCGAGGAGGGGAAAGAGGAGTTTGATCTGGATTACGGGAAGATATCACCGGCCACAACCGGGATCATTCTGCGAAAAGCAATGGAGCTTGAACAACAGGACGCCGACCTCTTTTTCGGAGAACCTTCATTTGATATCAGGGACCTGATGAGACGGGACAGGAATGGGAACGGGTATATAAATATTATTCGCCTGACCGACATACAGGATAAACCTAAACTTTTTTCAACTTTCATGTTGTGCCTGCTTGCCGAGGTTTATGACATCATGCCTGAAAAAGGCGACGTGGAAAAACCGGAACTTGTGATATTCATTGATGAGGCACATCTTATTTTCAATCAGGCAAGCAAATCACTTCTCAACGAAATTGAGAATATTGTTAAGCTGATCCGGTCAAAAGGTATCGGCGTATTTTTTGTAACTCAGAATCCAATGGATGTGCCAAATGAAGTACTTGCCCAGCTTGGATTGAAAATACAGCATGCACTGAGGGCTTTCACAGCAATCGACAGAAAAGCGATCAAGCTGACTGCTGAGAACTTCCCTTTATCAGACTATTACAAAACCGACGAGATCATTACAAACCTTGGAACCGGGGAGGCCCTGGTAACGGCATTAAATGAAAAAGGTATACCAACTCCACTGGCCGCAACAATGATGCGGGCACCTATGAGCAGAATGGATATCCTTTCACCTGATGAAATTGCCGGAATAAACAGGACATCAGATCTGGTCAGGAAATACAGTCAGACATTCGATCGTGAAAGTGCGTATGAAATACTCGGTAAAAAAATTGAAACCATTCAGAAGGAGGAGGCTGAAGGAGAGGCGAGGAAGGAATGGGAGAGAGGGAGAGGGGGAGAAAGTGTGAGAAGAACGACAACAAGGACCCGAAGACCCGGAGTGAGCCCGGTCATTAAAGTTCTTACCAGCGCCACATTCATCCGCGGTGTGATGGGAATCCTTAAAAGGGTGATGTAAATAATTTCGCGTTAATTCGATTCCTATCGTCTGACTTTAACGCTGTCGACAAGGTATTTTGAGTCTCCCCTCCAGAAAACAGATCCGCCCTTCTGGATATAATGCACAATGACATTCTGCCCCTGAAGCGTGTCAAACTGCCTGATAAGATCCTTGTTGACCATTGTAAAAAGAAATTTTTCTGAAGCTATCGCAACTTCCTTGTTGCTTGCCACACTGCTTAGTATCAACTCACCTTCATAGGTCTTGACTATGACACCTTTATTCGAAAACTTCTGCAGCAATCCGGCCCTGTATCCCTCACTGTAGGTATAGAAATATTTCATGACGATGAATACACCTGACAGAATTACAAACAGAGCAATAATCCATCTGAAAAATCTTTTTGTCTTCCGGACGGCTCTGGTCCAGACCTCGGATTTTGTAACA
>CAZKMH010000417.1:0-3909 GCA_964553395.1 uncultured Rikenellaceae bacterium
TTGCTCTACCGACTGAGCTATGGCACCTCCTTTTCGGACTGCAAATATAAACCTCAATTTCATTTAAGCAAAACTTTAGTTTAAAAAAAACGATTTGGATTGGTATTACCTATATGGTACATTTGCAGCCTTATATTAATCCTGAAATGGAATTGCTTTACCATACCCTTCCGAACGGCATCAGACTGGTTCACCACCGGACCAACGGCATGGTTGCTCATTGCGGACTGATATTCAACACCGGTTCACGTGACGAGAAAACAAAGGAACATGGTATAGTCCACCTTATAGAGCATATGCTCTTCAAGGGAACCCGCAAGAGAAAAGCTTATTACATCCTGAGCTATCTCGATAATGCAGGTGGCGAATTGAATGCCTATACCACCAAGGAGGAAACAACAATTCATGCTTCCGTTTTAAAGGAGGATTTTGAAAAAGCCGTCGATATAATAAGCGACATTGCTTTTAACTCGCTCTTCCCCGAAAAGGAGATAGCAAAAGAAAAAGATGTGATAATCGAAGAGATAAACTCTTACCTCGATAATCCGGGGGAACTGATCTTTGATGATTTTGAAGAGATGGTTTTTTCAGGCCAGCCCCTTGGGCAAAATATTCTGGGTACTCCGGAATCCGTCAGGTCATTTACAAGGGAAATCCTTAATGATTTTGTTTCCCGGAATTATAATCCTTGCGAAACGGTGTTCTGTTCCGTGGGTAACATTCCTGAGGAAAAAATGATCCGTCTGTTCAGTAAATACTTCGGAACTATCCCCGCAAAAAAGAAAAAGAACAGGAGCACTAAACCAGCAATTTATACGCCGGCTTCACTGATAAAAAAGAAAGATACCAACCAGAATCATTGCATCATCGGTAATGTTGCCTTCAACTTTAAAGATAAGCGGAGGCTGGGTATGTTCCTCCTTAATAATATTCTTGGAGGACAGGGATTAAATTCAAGACTGAACCTCTCATTGCGTGAAAAAAACGGACTTGCATACAATGTCGAGTCAAATTACAATGCATACCACGATACAGGGATTTTTTCAATATACTTTGGAACCGACGGGCAAAACCTCGATAAAAGTATAGCAATTGCTAATTCGGAATTAAACAAACTGAGAAGATCAAAACTCGGTTCGGTTCAGCTCAGCAGGTCGAAAAATCAGATAAAGGGCTATCTTGCAAGAGGTTATGAAAATCATGAAAACCTTATGCTTAGTCTCGGAAAAAGCCTCCTGGTTTTCAACAAAATTGACACACTCGAAGAGATTTGCAGAAAAATAGATAACCTTTCAGCATCAGAATTGTTAAATATCGCAAATGAAGTTTTTGATCCGGCAGGATTGTCGACACTGATTTATAAATGAACATGGATAAAAAGCTTGAAAAATATATCCTTGAACACTCCTCTCCCGAAGATCCGGTCCTCGAAGACCTCTACAGGCAGACACAAATAAGATTTGTCAATCCGAATATGGCAGCAGGCCATATGCAGGGCAAATTGCTGCAATTTCTTTCCATGATGATAAGGCCTGAATTTATCCTTGAGATTGGCACTTTCACAGGGTATTCAGCTATCTGCCTTGCCAGGGGACTGAAATCCGGAGGAAAGCTTTTTACAATCGAAATTAATGATGAGCTGAAAGAATTCAGTCATTCCTACTTCGTTAAAGCCGGACTTGAATCCCGTATTGTTCAGATGACCGGCAGAGCTCAGGATCTCATCCCGGAGATGAAACAGACATTCGATCTTGTTTATATTGATGCTGATAAAAGGGAGTACAAAGAGTATTATAATCTAATTATAAATAAAATAAGGCCCGGAGGTTTCATTTTTGCAGACAATACGCTCTGGGGAGGCAAGGTTCTGGATAAAACTACCGGTGATCAGCAGACAAGGGGTATTGTTGAGTTCAATGAAATGATACGCAAGCAAACTAATATTGAAAAGATGATCCTCCCTTTCCGCGACGGGGTAATGTTAATTAGGGTTGTCTGATCACAACGATGGTACAATTTTTGCGCAGCATAAAAAAAACAATCATCATGGAAAAGTTGTTTTCGTTACTCCTCCTTCTTTCATTGACATTTTCAGTTCCGGCACAGAATAACAGGTCAGTAGTTCTGCAGGACCTTGAAAAAAACCAGGCAACAGATCAGAATGTCACATCCTCAGCCACATTAAAATCAGCAAGCCGCCTTTTCGCTGATAAAAATGATCTTACCTCGGTAATTCTTGTCATTCCATCGGGTTCTGAAGTTGAAGTACTTGCTGCCGACAGTACACATCTCCATGTTGTTTTTGATGAAAATGAGGGTTATATATTAAGGCGTCATGCTGTTATGAATGAAGTATCAGTTGCATCAAGAACTACCAGTCAGACCCGGCAAAATGTACAGGAAGCTGAACCTCAGGAGCCTCAGCAGCAACAGCAGAGAGTCAGCAGGTTTACCTACCTTGAGTACAAATATGGTTCAAATATGGCTGCAATACTTGTGGCCGGGAAAATCTGGAAAGGAATGACTGCAGAAATGGTCAGGGACAGCTGGGGAAAGCCATTAAAGATCAACAGGGTTATAACGGGCAATACGATCAAGGAAGAGTGGATATATAAAAGCACCTGGCTCTATCTGGAAAATGATATCCTTTACAACTGGGGACCGGTGAAACAGTAAACAAAGTTGCCGGGGCCAACTTAGCTCCCACTTATCATAAACTAAATTTCTGTTTTGTTTATCTCAATTGTGAATCCACGGGAAAAAGCTGAGATAAACAAAAAAGTATGGCAATATTTAATTAAAATAAATAAATTTGCCTTCCTGGTTTTACCATGATAATACTGTCTAATGGACACCAACCTTGATATAATCAATTTGTTCCAATATTAAACTCCCCCATGATAATCGAAGGAATATCCTGCCTTGACCATTCACCAATTGCAATTGAAACAGATGGTACTCTTATAAAGAATGTCAAACGACTCAATAAACTGTCGGACAATAGTGAACCTTTCTACATAGGTCCGGGCTTGATAGACATCCAGATAAATGGTTATTTATCGGTATCATTTTCCTTTGAAGGAGCCGATGACATTGAAGGTGGAGGCAATGAGCTGAGTGTTTCAGATTGTAAGAAAGTTACTGAAGCCCTATGGAAAGAGGGTATTACATCATATTTTCCAACTCTCACAACAAACAGTCAGGAGCTGTTACTAAGAAATTTCGAGATACTCGCCATAGCTAAAGATGATCCTTCTTTATTGGGTTCAATAGCAGGATTTCATCTTGAAGGGCCATACATTTCCCCGGTTGACGGATATCGCGGAGCACACCCTGCAGAATATGTACGCCAGCCTGACTGGATTGAATTCAAGGAATTCTATAAAGCTTCAGGAGAAAATATATTGCTGGTAACGGTGGCGCCTGAAACTAATGGAGCTATTGAATTTATAAAGAACTGCAGGGAAAAAGGAATTACGATCTCTTTAGGACATCACAACGGTTCAGCTGATGTTATAAAAGCAGCTATTGATAACGGTGCAGGCCTGGCAACACACCTTGGAAACGGTTGTGCATCTTTCATTAACCGGCATAATAATCCTATATGGCCCCAGCTTGCTGATGATCGTTTAATGATAAGCATCATCTGCGATGGATTTCACCTGCCTCCTGAAGTGATAAAGGTATTTTACAAGGCAAAAGGGGTTGATAATATTATCATTACATCGGATATAACAAATTTTGCAGGATTGCCCCCCGGGGAATACCGGAACAAAAAGGGTGAAACAATTATTAAGACTCCGGAAGGAAACCTGCGGTTCTCAGGTCAGGAGGGCGGACTTTACGGATCTGCCACACCGCTTTCGAAAGGTGTAGGACATATCATGAAAGTAACAGGATGCAGTCTTG
>CAZKMH010000418.1:0-3902 GCA_964553395.1 uncultured Rikenellaceae bacterium
TTTGAAGACGCAGAAGTCTTTATATGTTCAATTTATGAGGGGATGAAAAATGAACCAATCAGGATTCAGGCTTAATCGCAAGGCCATGTTCGGAATGATGGTGCTGGCCGCGATTGGTGCAGCGCCGGGTCATGCGGCGACGCTCGCTGCCAATCCGCTGGCACCCGATGGGATGGTAGACGGCCTGTGCTCGTTGCGCGAGGCGGTGATACAGATCAACACCGGTGCCAATTCGGCCGACTGTCTCAACAGTTCAGCCGATGCATACGGTACCAATGACACGATCACGCTCGCTGCAGGGACCTACAACCTGACCGTGACGGGACTCGACGAGACTGTGACCGGCACCGCCCCTACCTACACTGTCGTCAACACGCCTGATACGGCGATAGGCGACATCGACATCATGAAGAGCGTGCGCATCGTCGGCACGGCAGGTGCTGATGTCACAATCATCCAGTGGGGTGCGGCGGTTCTGGACGCCGACCGTGACCGGATTTTCCATGTCTATACGACAGCAGTGGCCACGGTCGCCGTCGCGATCGAGGGCGTCACGATTCAGGGCGGGCGGACGTTCGAGCAACAGCTTGATACCGGTGCTCCTTCGGGCGACCCAGCAGACCCAGCGCTGTACGACTATTATTTCCGACGCGCGGGCGGTGGCCTGGCCGTAGGCGCGGGGGCAAATGTCGCGAAGATCAACCCTTTGCTCGTAGGTCAGGAACACTCGGCGGGTCGTGGCGGCAGCAGGCGGCCTACCGAGGCGGAACCGGCTGGACCCACTTTTTCGCTCACGCTCACCGGCGTGAAGGTGCTGGCGAACCAGGCTGAGGGCGACGGCGCCGGCATCTACACCGGGTCGCCGATGACCGCGACTAATATCGTGGTTTCCGGTAACTCCAGCACCATCAACGGCGGCGGAATCTACAACGAGGGCGTCACGTCGATTATCAACTCGACCATTAGCAACAACATCGCCGAAGGCGGCGGCGGCGTGTTCCTGACCGGTAGCAACACGGTCACGGTCACGGGGACAACCCTGAGCGGCAACCGTGCGGTCGGCGGCGGGGCAGTCAGCGGCCGTTCCGGCGTGATCATCAACATGGTCAACTCGACGCTCAGCGGCAACCTTGGGGCTGACGTGGGTGCCGGGTTCTATCACAACGGCGTGGCCTCGCTGCGCTTTGTCACCATCGCAAACAACGTCGCGGGCGCTGACTCGGAAGCTGCAGGTGCCGGCATCAATACGTTCAAGTCGGGGTCGTCTGTAACCACCATCAAGAATGTGCTGCTCGCGGGTAACAAGAAGGGATGGGTGCCTGTGGATTACAAAACCGACCCCTTCCCGGACACTACATTGCTTACTAACTCCAACTGTGGCACCACCGGTACCGGCATGCCGGACATTACATCAGCCGGATACAACCTGAGCAGCGATGACACTTGCAATGCAGTATTGACGCTGGCCACCGACATTAAACCAGCTCTTGGCGCCACCATCGATCCCCTGATTGGTCCTCTGGCCAGCAACGGAGGCCCGACGCAAACCCACGCCCTGCTCACCGGCAGCCCAGCATTGAGCAAAGGGGGCACCGAGGTTGATGTCACCACCGATCAGCGCGGGGTGGCACGCGAGACTCCGCCCGACATCGGAGCCTTCGAACTCGTCACTGCCGTGCCGCCCGCAGCTGGCGGCGGTGGCGGTGGCGGTTGCGCTATTGGCGGCGAGGGTCGTCTCGATCCGACGATGCCGGCCATGCTGGCTGCTGCGCTGGCCTTCCTCGGCCTGCGTCGCCGCGCAGGCAAGTGAGCGTCCGGCCCCGTCCGCGACACGCGGGGTGAGCGGGGCTGTTCGCAGGCAAGCCAGTGCAGACCTTGAGTTTGCACTGGTTTTTTTTGCCGGCCCCGTGATGGCGTACTGGCCTTGGCCATGACCCATACCGGAACCCTCGTGTCTGGACGCTTCTCGGATTGACAGGGTTCATGCCAGGACCGCCGGCAGCGCCATCGGGGAGCAGGAAGAATCAAAAGAACGCCAACGCAACCGGATTATTCACATGGGGATTTTGAGGCTATACAGAAGTAGGCAATCAGTTGTTTCGTTCTAGCGTTGATGAGGTGCCAAAAATGGAACAGAGCGGATCCAGGCTCAACCGCCAAGCTTTGTTTGGCATGATGGTGTTCGCTGCGGCTGGGGCGATGCCGGCTTACGCGGCGACCATTACCGTCGATCCTGCAGCGGTGGACGAAGGTACGGTCGTAAGTGCGCGCGACAAAAGGTGCTCGCTGCGGGAAGCCGTCTTGTCCGTCAATGCGGGTGCGAACGTCGGTGACTGCGTCGCTGTGGTTACGGAAGCATATGGTACCAACGACACCATCACGATGCCTGCCGGCACCTACACCCTGACTGTGGAGGGAGTGGACGAAACCGCTGCGCTGATTGCCGACCCTGCCAACCCCAGCACGGCGGTGATAGTCCCCAATGCGAACATCGGCGACCTGGATATCAGCAAGAGCGTGCGCATTATCGGCGCCGGCACTGCGTCCCTTACCCCGACGATCATCCAGTGGGACACGGCTACTGCCGTTGCCAACCGCGACCGCATTTTCCACGTCAACGCTGCGACAGGCACCTTGAACGTGATGATCCAGGGCGTGGTGCTGAAGCAGGGCTATACCAATCAGGCCAACCTCGGGCCAGGACCTGTCGGTGTGGGTCCGCTGGCGACCACCTATTACTTGCGCCGCGCGGGCGGGGCGCTTGCCGTCGGTCCGGCTGCCGCGGTCGTTCTGGTGGATCCCAACATTGTTGGCGATGAGAACACTGAGGGTCGTGGTGGCAGCAACACGCCACCAGACGAGGGTGAAACCGGCGCCACGATGTCGATCGCGCTTACCAACGTGATCGTAGACGGCAACCATGCGGACGGTGACGGCGGCGGCATCTACGCTGCGGCAGCGATGACGGCCGCTTTCACCATCGTGCTCAACAACGACTCCATCACCAACGGCGGCGGCATCTATAACGAGGGCGCCACGTCGATCACGAACTCGACGATCAGCGGCAACATCGCCGAAGGCGGCGGCGGGGTGTTCCTGACCGGCATCAACATCGTCACGATCACGGGGTCGACCCTGAGCGGCAACCGTGCCGTCGGCGGCGGGGCAGTCAGCTGCCGCGCGGATGTGACGATCAACATGGTCAACTCGACGCTCAGCGGCAACCTCGCCGAAGATGTGGGCGCCGGTTTATATACAAATGGAATAGCCTCGCTGCGCTTTGTCACCATCGCAAACAACATTACTGGTGCAGAATCCGGGACAGCCGGGGCCGGTATCAATACTTTCCCGTCCGGAGCGGTCGCGGTCACTCTGAAAAATGTACTGCTGGCTGACAACAAGAAGGGCTGGGAATTTGCCACCTACGCAAACCCGGCCAATGATCCGACGCTGTTTCCCGCAAACTGCGGCAGCACCGATCCAAACATGAAAATCACGTCGAATGGCTACAACCTCAGCAGCGATGACACTTGCAATGCAGTGCTGACGCTGGGCACCGACATTAAACCGACGCTCGGACTCACCATCTCTCAGCTGATCGGTCCCTTGGCCGACAACAATGCCGGGACGACAGGGACAACGCTCACCCACGCCCTTCTTGCCAGTAGTCTGGCGTTGGGCAATGGCGGCGCCGAGGGGGATGTCACCGTCGACCAGCGCGGGGTGGCACGCGAGAATCCGCCTGACATCGGCGCCTTCGAGCTCGCCAACATCGGTGGTGGTGGCGGCGGTGGCGGCGGCTGCGCCGTCGGCGGCGAGGGTCGTCTCGACCCGACCCTGCCTGCGATGCTGGCTGCGGGCCTGGGCTTCTTCGGCTGGCGCCGTTTCAAGGCCGGCAAGTA
>CAZKMH010000419.1:0-3901 GCA_964553395.1 uncultured Rikenellaceae bacterium
TCCCTGATAATTGTACTGTCTTCCCTCCTGCATCACGAATAATGAGATGGAACATACGAAATGACAAGCCAGGCGCTGTTTCTGGAAATGATCCGGAAAAGTAGATAGTCATTTACTAACTATCAGTTTTTGGGTAAACAGGGTTACGTCACCTGATCCCATTTGCACAATATAAACACCATTAAAAAGATTTATCGGGATTTGTAATTCTTTAATATCGGGCTCAATCATCTCTTCCAACACTACCTTTCCTGAAAGGTTGATGATCCTGATGAAATCAGGCGTCAGTGCCTCTTCTTTGATAGAGATATTAATGTACTCATTTACAGGGTTTGGATATATAATTATCTGACTTTGTTCTTTAAAAGCCAGAGCCCTTTGGCCAAATCCAAACAGCTTTAATTCAGAGATATAGTTCCAGGTATTGACTGAGTTACACTGTCCGACCAGTTTAATAAATGAATATTCTTGTTCAGCTTTTGTTGCAGGAAAGCCAAATACCTGGGGGTTACCTGAAAAACCACATGAAGCTGATTTGGTCAGAACAGGTTCCCATGTTACATTATCCGTAGAACCAAGAATATCAAAATAAGATTCACTCTTCATCCCTGATTGAAAAGCCAGCTTCACATGATCAACCTTAAATGGCTCACTCAAATGGAGGGAAAGCCATTGTTCGGTCCCGTCAGCAGCCCACGCCGTTCCTATGTTTCCATCGAGGATGTTATGCGGGAAATTAGGAAATTGAAAGGAGCTGGCTTCAACTTTTAAAATCTTTGCTTCCTGGAGTTCGGGTTTATAAGGAATTACTTCAACAGGCAGGGTTTTGGATTGGGTTATCTTCCCGTCACTTATCTTTACAATAAAATCATATGTCGTTGGCTTATCTACCTCCGGACTAAGAAATTTTATAGTTGATGTATTCGAAGAGGAGATCGGCACATTATCTGGGGTAATCCATTCATAAGATAATTTATCATTGTTTGGATCATAACTTTTTGAAGCGTTTATATCACCAACAAAGCCAGATAAACTCTTTGGGGTATAATTAACCACGACAACCGGTGGAGAGTTAACATAATTCACTCTATTGACAACTGTCTGAGGGACAATAGAAGCGGCCTCACCACCGGCAGTTGTTTTAATTGGATTTGTAGCAGGTTTGGTATAAGCCACAGTGACAACGTTCCCATAAACAACAGGGCTTGCAAGAGTTAAGATAACCTTGTTTCCGGAAACTGCTACAGTAGTAACAGATCTGGCAACAGAATTTACTATAACTGCGAAGGCAGAAGCAGCAGGAACACTATTTGTAAGCGTTAAGCTATACGTCATTTCCAGTATGGAAGGAGTGGCATTTTGGATAACAGAGCTGGAATATACCGGGATTGGCGGAGGCGGAGCGGTGACTTCAGAGTATATTCTGGCGCCAACCTGCCAGGTCCCGTTCTGATTTGCCGTTGCGGGAGCTGAACCTGCCACCCAGCTGGCACCTGTTGATAATCCTGTCTGCCAGGTGGTCCCCAGGTTTGTTCCGTTATTCAATCTTGATCCCGGAACAAAATCAGAAGTGTTATTAAAATTTGGGTTGACTACAACCGAATGAAGGTCATAACCCATAGCCTGCCACTGGGCAAATGTTTTTTGTGAACCGCTTACCGTAAACACGGGAGTACCTGATTCACAGAAGAATACGTTGTAGTCGCTTTCAAAATTAGAAAGGCACGCACTCTCAATCGAAATATTGGGTATCTGGTAAACGGTATAGAAAATATTGTTCTTGATTTTAGCCCCTGTCGATGGAGCAGGGGTTGTCCTGTCATGGTTTGCATCAATAAAGATAACGGATCCTGATCTCTGGTTTGAATAAAAGGTATTGTTGTAAACCTGGACACCGTTTATACCTTTCATCCTCAGCGACAGTTTTGAATTCTTTACAATATTGTAAGCAGCCCCGTAACCCGAAGAATATGTCATATTGGTCCCCCCGTCGGTTCCCGATTTAAAGAGGATCCCGTATGGCGTTTTGTCAAGATAATTATACCTCACGGTATAATTAATATTATACCCTATGAACATCCCGTGGGTGATCGATGCAGCATCAGTTCCGTTCCATGTCAGCTTGTTCCCGGTTATTACCGCTCCGTCAATATTGTTATTAGTTGAAAGAGGAGCTTCATCACCCGCCTGTAATAAATATCCGGAAGCATTGACTGAAGTAATGGAATTATTAAGGACAGAAACTTTGGCAGGTACCGACCTTGAGATATTCATGCCCTCCCAGAATCCGGAAGTGGTATTGTTAATGGTAGTTCCTTCCCTTGTAATTGTAACCTGTGCTGATAGCAAACATGCATTAAGGATAAAAATTATCAGTATGAAGGTTTGTCTCATAAATTAATAATATCAGTAGATTTGACGATCGACATTAAGTAAACGGTCAAAAATCTGTTTTGGTATATGACGAATTTATGTATCAGGTCTAAATTTAAACCGCGGTGCAAAGATACAGATTTTATTGTATGTTAATGCATTGATATTGTATTTTTAACAAAAACACACACTTCACCCTTTCTCCCCATCACCCATTCTCCCCATCACCCATTCTCCGCCAGCGGTCTCTTCGTCTCTCCGTCCCTTCGTCCCTCAGTCTCTCAGTCTCTTCGTCCCTCAGTCTCTTCGTCCCTCAGTCCTTCCTTCTCCTAAAGTTCTCTCAGTTTAATATTCCTGAACCAGATATCGTAACCGTGATCCTGCAGCCCTACAAAACCTTCCCTGGCAATCCCTTCTGTAAAACCGGGAAATGTTTTGAATTTACTGTTTGCGACGAGTTTATCCCATTCCGGGGTCCAGAGCGTATACTCAACAACCTTTACCCCGTTCTGTGTATGGGTTACTTTCCCGTCTTTAACCGAAATTACGATTGTATTCCATTCACCTGCTGGTTTTACGGTTTTAGGATCAGCTGCTATCATATCGTACAGGGAACCTGCAAGGTGGCTGTCGATCTTGTTGTCGGTGGCATCGACATTGTCAAGGATCTGCACTTCCGGGGCAGCATAATAGATTGCTTTCCCGGGCACTTCGCGGACATTGAAGAAGATGCCGGAGTTCCCCATCTTGCTTGTCTTCCAGTCGATAGAAAGCTCGAAGTTTTTAAATTTGCTGGTGGCATAGATTATATCTCCGTCAGATCCCTGACCCGGCTTTTTGCCGGCAGCCGTGAAGACTTTCATGGCGTTATCTTCAATGATCCAGTTTTTTGGCATTTCAGTTCCATTACACTGTCTCCATCCGGTGAAGTCCTTGCCGTTGAATAACAGCACCCATCCGGCTTTCTTCTCGTTTCCTGTAAGCTGGTTGACGTTCTGCCCTGATGCGGTTGCGCAGAAAACCATTAATGCGGCCAAAGCCAGTGATAATCTGATATTTCTTTTCATAGTATGGTTAGTTTTAAATTAATGCAAATTAATAAAAAAACCCGAACTGAACGCTTTCCGGTCCTGAAAACTGTATACATTCAAACCTGTGTGAATTTTTTTAAATATTTTTGCACGACTACATAAATAGTTGTACATTTGGAATCGATAATGAAGTAGACGGAAGATTTGACTAATCATAATCACTAATCAACAATTACCAGACAAGAATTAATTAACTTTTTAAATAATCAATTATGCAATTAACTAAAGCTGAAGAACAGATAATGCAGATCTTATGGGACATGAAGGCGGGGATCGTGAAGGATATCCGCAACAGATTCAATGATCCGAAACCGGCGCGTAATACGGTTTCAACAGTAGTCCGGGTCCTTGAGAGAAAAGGATTCGTCGGGCACCAGGCCTATGGGAACGTCCACCTTTACCATCCCCTGGTCTCGAAGGAAGAGTACTCGAAGAGT
>CAZKMH010000420.1:0-3894 GCA_964553395.1 uncultured Rikenellaceae bacterium
TTTAATAAATCTCCGTGTCTATGTGTAACAGGAAATAAATAAAATATTTACATCTGAAGAATTAGTTGTCGGGAAGATATGAATCGGTCGAAAGTCATTCGGTATCAGCGGCTCAGAAAATCATCATAAAGCGCCTGGAGATATGCTTTTCCGTATTTACCTGCAACATCAGGGCTCTTTCCCTCATAAACAACATAATCACCCAGCTTATGATCATAAATACATTTTGAACTGTCAGTGATAAATCCGAATCCTTCATTGAATGCGTAAAAAGCAAATGATCCTGATGAGGGGGACAAAATATCCTTGGAGAAGGGATATTTATCATCCAGCCCGAGCTGATGTAAAATTGTAAGAGGTATATCAACCTGGCTGCCCACCTTATCGATCCTGATCCCGGTTGCCGATAAGGCGCCACCCAGCCATAACATCGGTATTTTGAATATCTCTTCGGAGTACACCATAACTTCGGCAGAATTCCTCCGGCAGTGATCTGCGACGATAACAACAAGCGTATTCCTCCACCAGTCGGTTGTTGTGGCCCAGTCAAGGAAAGATCCCAGAGCTTTGTCAGTGTAGTAAATTGAATTTCTGAATTTTGTAAGATCATCGAGACCTCTGAAGACAGGTTTCATCGGCACTTCAAATGGCTCATGGCTTGACAGGGTTAAAACAATATTCAAAAACGGCTCCCTGACACTTTTCATCGAATCTCTGAAAGCCTCCAGAAGAATATGGTCATGAACACCCCATTTGGAGTTATAGTGCTCACGGCTGAAATTGTCCATAGTAATGACCTTGTCAAAACCCGAATTGAGAACAAACGATTTGAAGTTGGCAAAGTTAATTTCACCACCATACCAGAAAGCAGTCCGGTAACCCTCTCCGCCCATGGTTTTAACAATACCGGGCAACGACTGTGTCTTTCGCGGCTCCTTCATTATGGATACCGCTGGCTGTGCAGGATAACCGTTTATAATGGCAGGCATGGCTTTATCTGTCCTGTTTCCCGAAGCATAGAAATTCGTGAAAAGGACGCCTTCATCCGCATACCTGTTGAAATTGGGTGTTGTCAGCGAATCTCCGCCCAGCGGCCCTATCAAAGCGCTTCCGAAGCTTTCAAGTACGATGAAAAGTATATTCGGCCTTGTATTTTTAAGCAATTTCACGGGGGCATCTTTACCTGCCACCAACGAATCAGCCATATCCTTTGCAACAGCTGCATCACCAAACTGATATGGATTGCTTACCGGTTTCTGATTGAAAACAGAAGCTCCAAGGTTCCAGACAACATTAATCGCAGTATGGTTAAGGAATGTCTCTTCGCTGAAATAGACTGTTCCTGCATTAATCGGAGCAATTCCTACTCCTCCCCTGATCGGAATGATAAGAGATCCCCAGAAGAACAGGAAGAAAAAGATAGCCGGTAACCAGAAACGCAACCTGCCAAATCCTTCAAAAAATTTATCTATATATCTTCTGTATAAAATAATAAAACCTGCAGCCATTATTGTTATGCCAATAGCCACACCTATAATCTGGAGTGTTGAGACTGATGCCAACGCTTCCTTTGGTGTTCTCAGGTAAACAAAAGGTGTATAATCCATCCTGAATCCCCAGTATTTATACAGAAGAGTGTCGCAAACCACAATAATTGACGAAGCGACAATAAATACATAAGTATACCATTTCATAAAGGATCCGAACCACTTTCCGCTGAAATACGTGCCGGGGATCATCAATAGTATCGGAAGAATCAGAACATATCCGACAGCGGAAATATCGAGTTGTATCCCGTGTGTGAATGTTGCTGCCAGCAAATGGGAATCGAACTGAAAAGCTTCCCGGAAATGGGTCAGGATGAAGAAGAGTCTTGCTGTAAAGAAAAATACAAGCCAGAAAAGCACATAAACCACTATTGCTGTCAGCCTTTTTTTCATTTCAGTCCGATTATTTTCTTCCAGCCATTTGTATAAAATATGACCAGTGAACCTGATATTATTATCATCCCGGCAATGGTAAGAAGTTCCGGCCTCTCATCCGGAGCAAGAATCCAGCTCAGAATTGCACCAACAACAGGGATTATGAATTTCCACAGGTTCAGCTCAGATACTTTCACATGGGGCCTCTGTAATAGCTTGAACCACAACGAGAAAGCCCATGCTCCCACGAAGCTTAACCATATAAGGCTTATCCAGTAAACTGTGGGTTTAGGTTCCATTGATAATCCTTCAATGGGGATAGACATTAAGTAGATTATTACCCCGCCTGCAAAAAGCGAGGTCGAGCTCAGGACAAAAGGATTAAGTCCTTTACTTTTCATGGATACCATAACATTGCTGGTTGCGGTAGCGATATTGGCTCCGAGGATCAAAAATACTCCCAGAAGCTCGATGGCAGTTCCGAGTTTTAATGCCTGTCTTCCGGCACTTATGAGGACCACACCGGCGATACCGGCAATGACAACAACTATCTTTTTCCTGGTAAGCTTCTCACTCTCATTCATCATTGCTGCAACAACAGCTGTAACAAGGGGCTGGGAACCCACAATAATTGCTCCAATAGCGCCGGGAACCAGGTCCATACCCAGGTAAAAAAGTGTGTAATTCACAAGAGTTTGTAAAAATGTCACCCAGAGTAATATTCTCCAGTGTTCCCTGACCATCGGGAAAAAGAGAGAAGGTTTTACTGTAAAAGGAATTATCATCAATCCGGCAATGATGAACCTGATTCCTGCGAAATGAAGCGGAGTGTCATATTGAAGGCCCACCTTGATGACTGCATATACTGTGGACCATAACAGGCACGCAATTATTGCCAGAATTATTGTATTGTCTTTCTTCTCCACTAAAAGAATTTGGCGGCAAATATCTGAAAAAAAATAACATAATAATTGATAGATTTGTTTAAAGTTCATTAAAAGGACTATGACAATTGCTGATTATTTTGCAAAACAATTTTACATTGAGGGTGTACGGTATGTTTTCGGTATTCCCGGCGGCCCGTCAATACCATGGATGGAGGCTTTCAGAAATGCCGGAATTGAATTCATCCTTACTTCCGGTGAAGCTTCAGCCGGGATCATGGCTGATGTTACATCAAGAATAACGGGCGTCCCCGGAGTATGCCATGCAACCTTCGGCCCGGGTGCCACAAATATATCAACAGGAGTCGGCGGAGCCTTTCTCGACAGATCCTCCGTAATCGTACTGACCAGCGAGATTGATGATATGATGGCTGGCAGGACGACACAGATGAATATCGATCATCAGAAGCTTTTTGCACCAATAACTAAAGCTACTTTCAGGCTGAATCGAGGAAATGCCGGGGAAGTTCCTGGAAAAGCCTTTAAATTATGCAGGGAGGAGTATCCCGGACCTGTTCATATAGGGCTCCCGGCAGATATTGCTGGCATCGAAACTGATGCTCTGCCTGAGATTCTTCCTTTGGACGTTTCCCAGGCTCAGAATGACTTGTCCGGTATCATTCCCCTGCTGGAGCGGTCCAGAAGACCCCTGATTGCCGCAGGGCTGACTGCAAAACGGCTCGCTGTTCAACCCCTGCTTCTGGAATTCCTTGAAATTCATAAAGTTCCGGTTGTGCTTACTCCAATGGCGAAAGGGCTGATCAGCGAAAATCATCCGTCGTATGCCGGGGTATTGTCCCATGCTTTAAGCGATTACTTCGGGGATCTGTATGAGAAGACCGATCTTATCATAGGCATTGGTTATGACCCTGTGGAATTTAACTATGAGTCATGGATCCCTGACGTGTCGTTGATCCATTTCGATACCAGGGTGACAGATATGCCTCCTGATAAAAATATTTTGCAATATTCAGGACGCCCGGAAGAGTGGTTTAAAGTCCTCAAGAACCTGAATCCGGGTTCACTTG
>CAZKMH010000421.1:0-3892 GCA_964553395.1 uncultured Rikenellaceae bacterium
CAGCTATCTCATTTGCAAAGAGATACGGGGTGAAGAATATAGTTCTAACCGGAGCTGATGAATCAGCATGGGCAGTTAAGGATTTCCTGAAAGAAAACAATATCCCTGTTATACTGGCTCATGTTCATGCCCTGCCAAAATATGAGCATAGCGACACCCGTCTTCCTTTCAAGCTTGCAGCAATGTTTAAAAAGGAGGGGATACTCGTCGGATTGACATATGCAAACCAGGCATATGGATTTAATCTCCCGTTTGTTGCCGGGCAGACTGTCGCATACGGACTCTCGAAGGAGGAGGCATTGCAGACAGTAACATTGAACAATGCAAAAATACTTGGTATTGATAATGTTACGGGCTCCCTCGAAACAGGGAAAGATGCAAATATTGTTGTCTCAACGGGTGATATCCTCGATATGATGACAAACAACATTGAATATGCATTCATCACAGGAAGGAATATAAGTCTCGATAACAAGCACAAGCAGCTTTACAGGAGATTTCAGGAGAAGTACAAACAACAACCTTGAGGCCCGGGGGATTCTTATCTTTCAACAGGATTTGCGGGAAATTCTTTTTAACCACGGAGTCGCACGGAGTTCTCACAGAGTCACACGGTTTGTTTTGATTAAGGAACTAACTCCGTGTCTTACTCCGTGTAACTCTGTGTTACTCTGTGGTTAAATAATTCTTTTCATAATTTTACTACTTTTACATTTTATTGCATTGACTTAATGAAGGTTATTTTATTAGGGACCGCGTATCCATACCGCGGAGGCCTGGCATCATACAATGAACGACTTGCCCGCCAATTCTCCTCCGAAGGGCATGATATTGAGATTTTTACCTTCAAATTGCAATATCCAGGTTTTTTTTTCCCCGGGAAAACACAATTCACCGACACTCCTCCCCCTGAAGGAATTAAGATAACCAGGGTTCTGAATTCCATAAATCCTTTCAACTGGATAAGAACGGGCATCCGGATTAAAAGAGAGAATCCCGACATTATAATAATTAAGTACTGGCACCCCTTTATGGCTCCATCCTTTGGAACGGCAGCCAGAATTGCAAAGAAGAACAGATCAGGCAAAACCCGTGTAATCTGTATTTTCGATAATGTAATTCCACACGAAAAGAAACCTTTCGACAGACTCCTGACCAGGTATTTTACTAAAAGCATCGATGGAGCAGTAGTTATGTCACGAAGTGTCGGCGAAGATCTGAAACAATTCAGGACAGACATCCCTGTAGTTTTTAATCCTCATCCGTTATATGATAATTATGGAGAAATAATTCCCCGTACGGAAGCTCTGAAGAGTCTGAACCTTCCGGAGGGGCATTCATATTTGTTATTCTTCGGCTTTATCAGGGCATACAAAGGACTGGATCTTTTGCTTAAAGCGTTCGCTGACGAACGTTTGAAAGATTTGAGGCTTAAGCTGATCGTTGCCGGCGAGTTCTACGAAAGTGATCTGCCCTACCGGAATATGATCAGGGAGCTAAACATCAGTGATGATGTCATTATGTTTGACCGGTTTATTAAGGAAAATGAAGTTGCTCTGTTTTTCAGCGCTGCCGACCTGGTTGTCCAGCCATACAGAAGCGCCACTCAGAGTGGGGTGACCCAGATCGCCTATCATTTCGAAAAACCTATGCTGGTAACTGATGTCGGCGGACTAAGTGAGATTGTCACTGACGGTAAATGCGGTTACGTGGTAAAACCCGGGCCGAAAGAAATCTCAGAGGCAATAATTGACTATTTTAGCAACAACAGAAGCAAACATTTTACAGAAGGAGTACGGCAGGAAAAAAATAAATTCACATGGGATAAATTAACAGCAGCAATATTAACCGCAAACCACACGCCGTAAGCCGCAAGCCGCCAGCCGCAAACCATTTAACTTGGAACCTTGAACTATGATATATCGAAGTAAAGCCCCTCTCCGCCTCGGCCTTGCCGGGGGAGGCAGCGATGTCTCTCCCTACTCGGAAATTTACGGCGGAGCAGTTCTGAATGCCACAATCGACCAGTATGCATATTGTACTATTGAAGAAACATCAACAGGTACTATTGTCATCAACGCCACTGACCTTGGCATCAGGAAGCGATATCCTTCAGTGCTGAGTCTGCCTGTTGACGGACATCTCGACCTGCACAAGGGAGTCTACAACCGGGTTGTGCAAAAATTCGGAATTAAAAAACCTCTCTCATTCAGATTGACAACATGGTGCGATGTCCCGCCAGGAAGCGGACTGGGCACGTCATCTACAATGGTTGTGGCAATTCTTAAGGCTTTTACCGAATGGCTTAATCTCCCGCTTGGAGACTATGACACAGCTTTCCTGGCATACCAGATTGAGAGAATCGACCTTGGGCTTAGCGGAGGAAAGCAGGATCAGTATGCTGCAACTTTCGGAGGATTTAATTTCATTGAATTTTCAAAGGATGACCGGGTGATAGTGAATCCTTTGCGGGTGAAACGCTGGATTATTGATGAGCTTGAGGTTTCGATGGTGCTTTTTTATACAGGAGCATCAAGATCATCGGATAAGATCATAAGGGAGCAGCAGGATAATACCCGGAAAGGTAAAAAGATACCCATTGAGGCCACCCACAGGATTAAGCAAAATTCTTATATCATGAAGGAGCTCCTGCTGAAAGGTGATGTTATTGAGTTTGCCAGAACGCTGGATAAGGAATGGGAGAATAAAAAGAAAATGGCATCCTCCATTACAACCAGGAACATTGAAAAGATTTATGAATCAGCACTCAAAGCAGGCGCTTACGGAGGTAAGGTTTCAGGAGCCGGAGGAGGAGGTTTCATGTTCTTTATGGTCGACCCTGCAAAAAGACTTAATCTGATCAACACATTGAACAAGTTTAACGGAAATGTGCTTAATTTTCACTTCAGCGAAATCGGCTGTCAGGGATGGAAGATTAATGAGAAATAAATTTCGGCAAATTAATATCCTTTGAATCTATGGAAGCAATAATTCTGGCCGGAGGACTCGGGACCCGCTTACGCGATATTATTGCCGATGTGCCGAAGCCGATGGCACCTGTTAACAATAAACCGTTCGTCCATTACCTCTTTAAGTGGATAAAGCAATATCCTGTTAAGAAGCTGGTCATTTCTGCTGGTTATAAATCAGAGAGTATTGTAAACTATTTTGGTAATTCGATATTCGGTATCCCGGTCGAGTATGTAATTGAATATAAGCCTCTTGGTACAGGCGGAGCAGTAAAGTACGCACTTCATAAAACATCGTGGCCAGATGTCCTGATTCTGAATGGCGACACTTATTTCCCCATAAACCTGAATAAGCTGGTTGCGTTTCATTCAATTAACAAAAGCTCCTTTACTGTCGCTTTAAAACGGATGCAAGATTTCGACAGATACGGAACTGTCGAATGCAGGGGTAATACAATAGTGAAGTTTAATGAAAAAAAATACTGTTCCGAGGGATTGATAAACGGAGGCATTTACCTTATTAACAGAGAATTAATCGAGTCATGGGAATTGTCAGGAACGTTTTCCCTTGAGAAGGATGTCATGGAGAAGGAAGCCTGTAAGTCTACATTAAAAGGCATGGTCTTCGACGACTTGTTTATTGATATTGGCATTCCGGAAGACTATCATAAAGCAGCGTTGATCCTTAAAGCATATGATTGATTTAAGAATAAGGAATTCCGGGGGCCGACCTCGGCGAAACCAGATCGGCGCCAGTGGAGAGACATCGCTAGCGCGGATTTGTAATCCGTGCTGAAAAAAAGTCGTAATCTTGGCACCGATTGCAAATCGGCGCCATCGGAGAGTAACTTAGAACCTTTACTGGTGCGGATTTGCAACCTTAGATGCCCTGGCACGAGTTACAAACTCGCGCCAGCGAGGGG
>CAZKMH010000422.1:0-3872 GCA_964553395.1 uncultured Rikenellaceae bacterium
AAAGATTGTTCTAATTTTTACATTTCAGGGTTTTACTGCCAAAAAAAGGATTTCATTGCCCATAATCGGACAATTATCAAAAAGAAAGAAGAACATACTGTTAAGATCAATTCTGAATCTGTATCTAATCTGTCGGAAGCCCGAAGTCCGAAGCCTGAAGATGAATGTGACATGTAGTCTTGACTTCTGGTTGACTTCTGACTCATTTTATTTTCTCTTTAAATGCTACCACCATATTCATTAAATTGTATGCATAATCGTAGTGTTCTCTGAATTCTTCTTCAGAAATATAATTTCTTTTAGAAGCTTTGTGTAAACAAGTAACTACTTCAGCCAGAGAGCGAATAGCAAAACCGATAAATTTTTTAAATTCAGGATTTGATTGCCCAATTGATCCCTCTGAAATGTTTAATGCAATAGAATCAACTGCTCTCCGAATTTGTGAAGAAAGATTATACATTTCTTCTTTGGGGAATTTGTATGATAATCGAAATATACTTTCGCCATAATCCATCGCCTTTTGCCAAATAATGAGTTTTTCAAATTTAAATTGCATCATCGTTTTGTTTCTTTTCTTTCAACTTCTGACTTCTGTCTTCCGACTTCCGACTCCAATACTTTTAACACTGATTGGTTACAAAGAACTTATTTTATCTTTATTTTTGATTTTTGATAATGCATATTTATTGTTTAAAGATATCTGTTTTTCTTTTCAACTTCATCATAAGTGAATAAGTGAATTATGCTTCTTAAATTATGTCTGCTGGCTCTTTTCGGCATTGCAATGGCTCACCTTGAAGGTGTTGTCGTGGTTTATCTGAGGAAAGCGCTTGGAATGCTGGATTCCGAGTCTAACAAAGAATCTCTTGAAAAATTAACCAGACAGTACCTTGGTATTGAAATGACCAGGGAAGCGGCAACAATAATCATGCTGGTTGTTATTGCTTACCTTGTTGGTGATTCATGGCTGGAAAAGGGAATCTATTTTCTCTGGACATTTGCATTCTGGGACCTTTTCTATTACCTCTCCCTTTATATCCTGATCAAATGGCCTCCGACGTTTAAAACCATTGATGTCCTCTTTCTTATTCCTGTGCCGTGGATTGCCCCGGTATGGTTCCCGATAGGAGTATCATCACTTACGATCATTACAATTGCAATACTTTACCTTCTGCAAATTATATGATAATGGGATGTTGAGTAAAAATCATATAACCACAGAGTCTGCAAGGAGTTACACGGAGTTTTAGTATGAATTTTTCGTCCCGGATAAAAACGATCTTCCGATCACTGGAATACAGGAATTACCGGTTGTTTTTTTCAGGGCAAAGCGTTTCCCTGATTGGTACATGGATGCAACGTATTGCCCTGCCCTGGCTGGTCTATCATCTGACGGGATCGGCATTTCTGCTTGGATTGGTCAGCTTTGCAGGACAAATCCCCGCATTCCTTCTTGCTCCGCTGGCCGGGGTAATTACTGATAAGGTTAGCAGGTACAAAGTACTTCTGATCACACAGATACTTTCATTATTCCAGGCATCTTTACTTGCAATTCTTACGCTTACAGGTGTTACTCAGCTCTGGCATATTATTGCATTGAGTATCTTTCTTGGCTGCATAAATGCATTTGATGTTCCCTCGCGACACTCATTTGTAATTGAAATGGTCGAGAAAAAAGAGGATCTGGGAAATGCAATAGCACTCAATTCGCTGATGTTCAACGGTGCACGCCTGATAGGTCCATCGGTGGCAGGTTTGATGCTTGCCACAACCGGTGAGGGAGTCTGTTTTCTTATTAATGCTGTCAGTTATGTTTTTGTTATAATTTCACTTCTGGAAATGAAGGTACCGCAAAAAAAGATAGTTAGAAAGGATGGGAATATGCTTAAGGACCTGAAAGAGGGTCTGGATTACACATTCGGATTTTCCCCGATCAAATATCTGCTTCTACTCCTTGGCATTATAAGCCTTTTGGGTACATCATACCAGGTCCTTATGCCTGTTTATGCCAAGGAAATATTACACGGCGGATCCGATACTTTCGGATTCCTTATGAGTGCAGCAGGGATGGGTGCTCTTCTTGGTGCCCTTTATCTTGCATCACGCGAGACAGTCCTGAAGCTGGGAAGAATAATACCTGCGGGAGCTGCTCTGTTCGGTGCAGGATTGATAGCTCTGTCGTTTACCAGGTTTTTTCCGCTGACAATCATGCTGCTGGTTTTAATAGGTCTTGGGATGATGTTACACACTGCATCGAGCAATACAATACTTCAGACAATTACGGATGATGATAAGAGGGGCCGTGTGATGAGCTTTTATACAATGGCTATTATGGGCACTGCCCCGTTCGGAAGCCTGCTTGCCGGTTTTCTGGCAAAGACCCTGGGCACTCCTGCCGCTATTTTTACCGGGGGAATCGCCTGCCTGGCCGGATCACTGTTTTTCCTCAGGAAACTTCCGGAACTGAAGCGCAAAGTAAGACCTGTTTATGTTAAGATGGGGATCATCCCTGAAGTGGCTGCCGGCCTGCAGACAGCTACAGAACCTTCTCCTGAGACTTCAGTTATGAACTGAAACATTATTAGTATTCATCTGCCGGGATTGCCTGTTGTCTGTTGAAATCCTGATTGTAAGTATGAAGACATTTATCCTTGAATTGATGCTGGTTATCAAAATGTTAATAATTTTCTTTGGCAACCCATTAAAAATAACCATTTTTGCAGGCGAAAATAGGTGAAAGATTCAGCTCAATTTTTGGGTTATATCTAACAAGCTCATAAACAGGAGAGATGAAAATTCTGATATGCGAAGATAACAGGCTGGCACTTAAGACTCTTTCTGTTGTTCTCGAAAGGGAAGGATTCAGTTCGGATACTGCGGAGAATGGGAATGATGCTATCGAACTGATCAAAAAAAATATTTATGATTTGCTGGTAGTTGATATACACCTGCCATATCACAGCGGACTTGAGCTGATTAAATTCCTAAGGACAGATCTGAATAGTAAAACACCGGTACTTATTGTGACAGCGTTTAGTGATATGCAGATGCAACGCCAGGCAGGGGAACTGGGAATTGATGGTTATATCGTAAAACCATTCAATCCTGCTGACCTGATTGAAAAGATCAGATCCATTTTAAATAAGAACCAATGAAGAGGTGTTTCCTTCTGTTTAAAACCGGACTGGTCTTAGCCGTGATATTTAATATTTTCCCGGTTCAGTCACAGGAGATATCTGATCCTGAATCCGAATACATGAGGATCAGGTCAATAGCATTCGAAGGCGATTATGCAACTGCTGCCGTTGCTGCCAGAAAACTGGTCAATGCATTTCCGTCATATGGTGATGCACGTATATTGCTTGGCCGCATTCTGGCATGGCAGAAAGATTTTAAGCAGGCTGCCGCAGTAATAGATACGTTACTTTCCACCGATCCCGACAATGAGGATGCTTTATCGGTAAAAAGAGATATTTCACTCTGGTCGAAAGATAACACACCCGTTGCCACTGATATCAGGGCAGGTTATTCTTTTGACAGTTTCACCGAGCCTTATACAAGGTTCTGGCAGGTCTTTAAAGCCGGAGCAGGACACCGGTTTAACTGGGGCCCTGCATCAGCGGGCTTGAATGTCGGAGATATTATGATTGAAACCGATACAGCCCGGGCAGAAGCTACCGAACTTCAATTTGAAGCTGAGGCGTGGCCAAAACTCACAGATAAAAACTATGCATACCTGGCATATGCTTACAGTCCCGGCAGTTATTTTCCCACTCACAGAGCAGCTATAGAAGTGTGGCAGGTACTCCCGAAAGGCTTGGCAATATCAGCCTTTCGGGAGTACCTGCCACACTTCTATAGCTGCTCTGTGA
>CAZKMH010000423.1:0-3870 GCA_964553395.1 uncultured Rikenellaceae bacterium
TTTTTCATTAAACCTGCCATCGCTGGTGAGGGGGGTTATTACTGCAGGGATTATTCCTTTTGGTTTGAATCCTGTTTTCTTTTCCATATTCATCTTACTAAACAAGGTTGCTTATAATCGAATTTCCAGCCTGGAATAAGGTATTGCATCGCCACGGCATCATTTCTTGCCCCCAATCCTTTTTCCATATACAGTTTATTTGCTTTTTCAATCTGATCCAAATCGATTTCAATTCCCAGACCGGGTTTATCAGGAACATCGATCATCCCGCCTTTAATTTTAAGAGGTTCCCTGGTAAGGCGTTCCTCTCCTTCCTGCCAGATCCAGTGTGTATCGAGAGCTGTTATTTTTCCGGGCGCCGCTGCCCCGGCATGGACAATCATTGCAAGCGAAATATCGAAATGGTTATTGGAATGTGAACCCCATGTCAATCCCCATTCGTGACAGATCTGCGCAACACGCACCGCACCCTGCATTGTCCAGAAATGCGGATCGGCCAGGGGAATATCCACTGCATGAAGCTGGATTGAATGTCCCAGCTGCCGCCAGTCGGTGGCTATCATGTTAGTTGCTGTCGGCATTCCGGTGGCCCGTCTGAATTCTGCCATTATCTCACGTCCCGAATAGCCTTTTTCAGCACCGCAGGGATCTTCGGCATAGGTAAGTACATCATTCTTATTCCTGCATAGCTTACGGCTTCATCAAGCTCCCAGGCACCATTAGGGTCAATTGTTATTCCGGCATCGGGAAAACGTCCGGCAAGTGCCTCAATTGCTTCCATTTCTTTTTCGCCGCTCATTACACCACCTTTCAGCTTAAAGAAGTTAAATCCATAGCGCTGATGAGCCGCCTCTGCCAGCCGTACAACTGCACCGGGAGTCAGTGCTTCTTCGCTACGCAACCGTAGCCAGTCATCCTTAAGTGCCGAATTGTCCTGATACGGCAGATCGGTTTTCTTCCGGTCAGCAATATAAAACAGGTAACCAAGCATTTCCACCTCCAGGCGCTGCTGACCGGTGCCAAGCAATGCGGCAACCGGTACACCAAGAAACTGACCAAGAAGGTCCAGCAGTGAAGTTTCCAGTGCAGTAACAGCATGTATTGTAACACGCAGATCGAAGGTCTGTAAACCTCGTCCTCCGGAATCCCTGTCGCTGTAGCGCTGCCGGACCTGGTTGAGTATATTATTGTAAGAACCTATCGGACTGTTAATTACAAATGTCTTTGATTCTTCCAGCACCTGCCGGATCCTTTCCCCGCCGGGAACTTCGCTGACACCGGTATGTCCGGCATTATCCTTTAAAATAACAACATTCCGTGTAAAGAAAGGGCTGTGTGCACCGCTCAGATTAAGCAGCATGCTGTCGTGACCGGCAACAGGAATCACCTGCATCTCAGTTACAACGGGGGCCCCTGTGAAATCTTCGTTATTCATCTTTTCACCTCCACCTTAGCCAGTTTTTCATAGTACCTGATCAGGCTCCCATGATCATCCTCCCCCATACCATCAACCTTAAGAGCCTGCATGATTTCCATTACTGATGAAGTAAGCGGCAGCGGAACACCAACTTCATGCGCAGCCTCCAGTGCATTTTTCAGGTCCTTGATATGCAGCCTTATTCTGAATCCGGGTTTAAACTTCCTGTCCATGGCAAGCGGAGCTTTTGCATCCAGTACCGTGCTGCCTGCAAGTCCGCCTCTTATTGCCTGATAAACAAGTTCAGGTTCAACGCCGGCTTTGCTGGCCAGTACCAGAGCTTCTGACATTGCCGCTATGTTAAGTGCCACGATGATCTGATTTGCCAGTTTGGTAACATTTCCGGCGCCAATTGATCCGGTACGCACCACAGAGCCTGCCATAGCCTTCAGGATTGGAAAACACTTATCAAAAACCTCCTTTTTACCACCCACCATCACCGATAGTGTGCCTTCAATTGCTTTAGGCTCACCACCGCTCACGGGTGCATCCAGCATTTCAACACCCTTTTCTTCAAGCATTTGGGATAATTCCCTGCTTACGATAGGTGATATGGAGCTCATATCAATAAGAACCGAACTGGTATTCAAACCACCGATCAACCCGTTTTTCCCGAGCACCACTTCTTTAACCTGCGGTGAATCGGGAAGCATTGTAATTATGTAATCGCATAAACCTGCGACTTCTTCTGGTGTTGCAGCCTTCTCCGCACCCATGGAAACAAGTTCGTCAACAGCACTGTGGATCAAATCGAGTACAACCAGTTTGTATCCTGCCTTTAACAGGTTTTTACTCATGGGTTTACCCATTATACCCAGGCCTATAAATCCTATTTTCAACATATACTGTCCTCCTTTTTATATTTTTTTAAGTTCGAGACGTTGTATTTTTCCTACTATAAACAGATAACTGATTATTGCAATAAATGCATGAACGCTCACAAAGACAAGTGCCCAGTTAAAAGATCCTGTTATGTTGATTATGTAACCGATCGCTATTGGTGTAATAATGCTTGAGAGATTGCCACAGGTATTAAAAAGACCACCGCTCAGTCCTGTGATCTCTTTCGGGGCCGTGTCGGCATTCACGGCCCATCCGAGAGCACCAATACCTTTGCCAAAGTATGACAATGCCATAAACGCAACAACCAGCCATTCAGCTCCTGTAAAATTGCAGAAAACCATAGTCATGGAGAGAAGCATCCCGACAACGATGGGAACTTTCCTGGCAACCGACAGGGAATGGCCTTTTTTAAGAAGACTATCAGAGAACAGGCCACCCAGATTTCCTCCTACAAAGCCAAAAATCGCCGGCAGTACGGCTACAATCCCTGCTTTAAGAATTGTCATTCCACGTTGCTGGACCAGATAGACCGGGAACCAGGTTATGAAAAAGAACGTTATTGCGTTTATACAGTATTGAGCAATATAAACACCTATCAGCATACGGCTTTTCAGAAGCTGTTTGACCAGCTGCCACGACGGGCTATTGTTATTATTCATCTTGTCTTTCGCTGCCTGGTCCATATCTACAATGGCTCCTCCTTCAGTAATATAGTCAAGCTCGGCCTTATTGATGTACCGGGATTTCTTAGGTGCATCAATAAACTTCAGCAGGAAGATCAGAAATATAAAGCCTACAATGCCCATAAACATAAAAGAGAACTTCCATCCATAAGTATGAACAATAAATCCCAACACCGGTGCGAAGAGCACCGTGGCGAAATACTGTGCCGAATTGAAGATTGCTGCAGCTGTTCCCGTTTCTTTTGTCGGAAACCAGGCAACTGTGATCCTGCTGTTTGCCGGGAAAGAGGGAGCTTCTGCAATACCTAACAGGAACCTCAGGGTAAAGAGAACTGCTACTGCGGTAAAGCCCACAAGGAATCCCGTGAACCCGGTGATAAACGTGAAAAATGACCAGAGGAAAAGGCTCAGAGCATAAATTCTCCTCGATCCGAAACGGTCCAGAAGCCATCCTCCGGGAAGCTGGGCCAGGACATACGACCAGCCAAATGCCGAAAAAATATAGCCCATTGAGACGGAATTCAGCTGAAGGCTCTTTGCCAGGGCCGGCCCGGCAATGGAAAGGACTGTGCGGTCAGCATAATTTATTGCAGTTGCAAAAAAGAGCAGGCTTACTATTACCCAGCGAAAATGGGTTGGCTTTGACGCCTCTGTTGACAGATCTTTCAGGTTCATTTCAGGTTTTATCCGGGTTGGGTTAATTTATCTTTAAAACTACACGTTATTTACAAAATATTAGTTCCCAAATTCATTTTGTTAATATATTTAACTTGTAGTGAAATTCCAATAATATGTCAGAAGCACCGATAGTAATTAAAATAGCAAAGGAAGATATTGTTGTTTATAAATCCTTAAGAAGAGGTAAAA
>CAZKMH010000424.1:0-3860 GCA_964553395.1 uncultured Rikenellaceae bacterium
ACTTCCGACTCCAATACTTTTAACGCTGACTGGTTAATATCATTTTAATATCATTCATATAACATTTCAGTTATTAACCATCCTCAATTGCCATCCCGGTGCTGCGGTCGGGATATCGTCGCTTTGCTCCTCAAACTGCCATCTCTCATCATCAGCTTTCTACTTAACATATTCCACCCTCTGAATAGAGACAGGGCCCAGTAATCCGGACGGATTCAACGGCACCTTATCCCAGGTCATTGTTCCAACACGTGTAATGTTTGTGCCGGAATACTTCTCCCCCATGATCGCATCTCCGGTTATCCGGTTACACCAGGTATTTGCTACCTCAATGGCGAGAATATTTTCGCCGTTTTTAACAGATCCCGTAATATCAAATTTAAAAGGTTTTGCCCAGGTAATACCAAGAGACTTTCCGTTAAGCCACACTTCGGCGACTTCTGAGATTTCACCCAGATCAAGGAGGATCTTTTCTCTTTCCGGCGTTACACTATTCATATCGAAGGAGAAAGTTTTCCGGTACCTGCCTATCCCTGAATAATATTTTACACCCGGATTTTCATGATCAGTCCAGGAGATGAGTCCAGACATAACAACAGAATCCGGTGCGCCCCATCGCGGTGTGAAATGAACTGTCCAGGGACCATCTATATTCTTTACGGAATGCTTGCTTTCTATTTGTTTTGAAGCTGAAGTGCCTTTCAATCCGAAGGTGCCTTCAGTTAAAAACAGGATTCCATCCTCCGCAAATTCCATTAACGGTGGATCCTGACCCGAAAAGGAAATATCCGAATAATGTACCGGAACGGCACCTTTTTTAAATACAACCAGGAAAGAGCCAAACGGGGCCAGGCTGAGCGGCATCCTTATATAACTGCCATCTTCACGGAATATCGGGACCGGAATAATCTGCCCTGTAACGGGATCCCAGATCTCAGGCACCTTATGTTGCTGACGGAAACCGCATTCCCTTGATATCCAAATGCCGGATGTATTTCTAATAAAATAGAAATCAATGCCATCTTTCTCATAATGGATGAAATCCAGCAGGAATGTTTCCTTATCCCGATAATCCAGATCGGAGGGTACATTCAGGTTTTCGAGCATCTCAAGGGGTGTTATCCCGGAATGAATTTTCTTATTTTCCGGTATTTCACCGACAATAACGGCACCCTGATCAGCCATTTCATTTAACCTTTTCTGAACTGCCGGATTAATAATATCTTCATTTTCAAGCGCCAGCATACTGAAAACTGCTCCGTTTGAAAGGATCAGCTTCCCATCTTTCATTGTCAGGTCATTCAGGAGGATTTCAGTATTGATGACTTCATAATCATACCCGGGTCCGACTTTAAAATGAGTATTCTTAGGAGCCGCTGAATTGGGTACTTTATCTCCATAATAATATAGAACATCCGAAACAAAATCTGCTTCCTGAAAAATGTATGACAGGCGGGATACATAATCAATAAAAGGATTGATTTTCGGCCACCATACTCGTTTGTTATTCATATGTGTGCCTGCATGATAAACAATACCCGGATAACCTGTTCCGGCAGGATTATGCGTGAAACCATGAAAGACCACCCTGTTCATTCCTTCGCAAAAAGCACGGTCACCGATTGGCTTCAGATCAAAGGGACCTTCCATCCAGTGTTCAAAGGATGTAAAGGCCTCCTCTTCAACTATGTTCCTTTTATATATATGTGAAGCCGCGGCCACTTCTTTGACCACACGCAAAATGTCAATACTGTCCTTCCCGTTGCTGTCCATATAGTATCTTGAATGATTAACCCAGAATTCTCCGCGTGGAATATCGAGGGCTCCAAGCGCCTTCAGGGGTTCGGCAGGCCCATTATAGAGCGGGTATCCCGGTCCGCCAGCTTCACAGTTGATCTGCAATCCGTAGCTATTGCAGATTTCTCGGGATTTTTTATACAGGTTATTGATCATCATTTCCGATAAAGTCTTCCGGAAATCTGACTGTACTTTCCCGGCTGTCTCCATGTCGAAAAGCTCCGCATCAAAAAAGAGAGGCAGATATTTAAAAATATTATATCCGTTTAATTTTTTAAATTCCAGGGGCAGGGTTGATGACCAGACAAAACCCCTGGCTTCATAGCTTGCCAGGTAGAAGCTTTTTAAAGCTGTATTTCTGAAATCTCCCAGTACAGATTTCAGTCGGTTAATGCAATACATAAGGTGAGTCCGGACTGCAGTGGAATCAAAATGATCGATAGTCAGTCCTGCTGAGTAGGGGCTTGGCAATACCAGCTGCTGTCCTGAATTGGAACAGACATAGCGGTTAATTTCCCATTCACCGGCAGGAACTTCCCAGTTAAGATCCTCCTTCTGAGGATCAAAAAATTCTGAAACATCAATGATCACTGAAGTATCAGCTGAGTTTTTATTAATACCCGAAGGTATTGCCAGTACGGCTATTTCCTCCCAATATTCCGGCCGGCCGTCACTCCGGAGAGGGATCAGTGATTTTCCTGTTCCTCCAATCAGCGCCGACCTGGGAAAGTTTATCTCCGGAAAGGGAACTTTAATTTTTTGAAGGGTTGAATTACCTGTAATCCGGATGTTTGAATGGTACAGGGATTTACCGGCATTCCTGGCTTCTGTCCAGCTTCCGCCCGCATTCCAGCTGCTGGCAACGTTCAGACCTACAGTCAATCCGAGTTTTCCGGCTTCATCAACCACATATTTAATTGTTCTGAGCGATTCGTCGCTCAGGAAAGCAGGCCCGGCCGGGATCATTTTATCACCTGATCCGATCTCGAAAAGATCAAACCCGCCGATACCGGCTTCTTTCATTGCCCGGAATTCTTCCCCTGCCTTTACAGTATCAATGTTCCCGTTGAGACACCACCAGTAGACCTTAGGCCGGGCAAGCCCACCCGGAATTAAGAAATTTTTCCGGATTTCATCATAGGTTGCATTTCCGGATTGTTCTTCAGTTTCTCTGCAACCAACAATAAGGAAAAGAACTGACACTCCTGTAAAAAATAACTTTATTGATTTTTCCATAAAGAAATCCCTGATCTAACAAGGTGATTTTGTACTATTTCAAAAAAAAATCAAAAATAATTGTTAATATATTTGGTTTATATTATAAACTAGTTTATATTTGTAAGATATTTATTTATTCAATCACTCACATTTAAAAATAATCAATATTATGGAAACAGAAGAAAAAATGATGACTGGTGAAGAAAGCCTTAAGATCATCACGGATATGATAAACAAGACAAAGGTTAACATACGTCAGGGAAGCTTTCACCTGCTCTTCTGGGGCTGGCTGATCCTGATATGCAGTCTCTCTGAATACCTGCTTTACAAGTTCACCGACTTTACGCATCCCTGGTATGTCTGGTTCTTTGTGATACCGGGGGTATTTGTTTCGATGATCTACGGATTTGTAACAGGCCGTAAGGCAAAAATGCACACTTATGCGGATAATCTTTACCTCTGGACATGGATGGGATTCCTGGCCTCATCAATTGTTCTGTTTATGATCGTATCGGAGGATATGAGAAATGTACCACCATTCATTCTGATGCTGGCTGCCATGCCGACATTCATTTCAGGGTTTATAATCAGGTTCAGGCCATTGATCATCGGAGGTATCACATTCTGGATATTTGCCCTGGCAGCACATTTTGCAGGTGCGTTTGCTCCGCTGGCAGTCCCCGTTGCCATGCTGACTGGTTATCTGATCCCCGGGTATATGCTGAAAAGAAAAGTTGATCATGAAACGGTATAAAGATCTCGATCCGCTTCTTCATTCACAGCTGAGACTGGCTATTGTGTCGCTTCTCGTAAGTTCCGAAGCTGCTGAATTTACCTTCATACAG
>CAZKMH010000425.1:0-3859 GCA_964553395.1 uncultured Rikenellaceae bacterium
CCCGTAATCAGCCAGTACAGCGGCATTCATCTTTTTCATGTGTGAATAATTTATTTTAAATGGCCACATGGAACCTCCATGTTTTAAGAAATTATATTCATAATTGCTTGTGTTTTTAAATATGGAGGTTTCATAGAAATCAGTTTTCTTTAAAAGATAAATGTAAGAATTTCCGCCATGTGCTGTTTGTGTTAAGGATATTTTTAAAACCAGGATCTGTGCAGGGAATAAGAGAACGCAGAACAATACAGTGGATTGCGCAGATTTTTTTATTAAGTTTGACAGTATTAACACAAACTGCAAAAAATGGATAAGAAGATCGTTACATTCGGAGAAATAATGCTGAGGCTTGCCACGCCTGAACACCAGAGATTTTCACAGGCTACTTCATTACGCGCTTCATTTGGCGGTGGAGAAGCCAACGTTGCCGTGTCACTTGCCAATTTTGGATTAAATGTTGAATATATAACACGGCTTCCGGGTAACGATTTCGGAAAAGCTGTCGTGATGGAGCTTAAAAAGTACAGTGTTGGCACAGATAATATAATTATTGGAGGGGAGAGACTGGGAATCTATTTCCTGGAAACAGGTTCGGTATCAAGGCCCAGCAAGGTTATTTACGATCGTGCCCATTCATCAATCTCGGAAATAAAATCCGGTATGATCAGCTGGGAAAAGGTTTTTGCCGGGGCATCCTGGTTTCACTGGACCGGCATAACACCGGCTATATCCCAGGGAGCTGCCGGGGTCTGTCTTGAGGCTGTTAAGGCCGCTAAGGAGAAAGGATTGACAGTTTCCTGCGACCTTAATTTCAGGAAAAATCTGTGGAAATGGGGAAAAACAGCCGGGGAAATAATGCCCGAACTGGTCAGTTATTGTGATGTCATTCTTGGCAATGAAGAGGATGCCGAAAAAGTTTTTGGTATTAAGCCTGATAAAGCCGATGTATCTGCAGGGAAGGTGGAAAGCTCTGAATATGAATCAGTTTGTAAGAAGCTGAAACAGCAGTTTCCCAATGCCAAGAAGATCATTATAACCCTTCGCGGATCAATTAACGCCGACCACAACACATGGTCGGGCATACTTTATAACGGAGAAAAGTTTTTCAGTGCTCCCGTTTACCAGATTACCCATATAGTCGACAGGGTAGGAGGGGGCGACTCATTTATGGGCGGCCTGATATACGGGATGCTCACATGGCAGGGTGACGACCAGAAAGCGCTGAATTTCGCCGTGGCTGCTTCATGTTTGAAACATACAATACCAGGTGATTTCAACCTTGTTACTGTTGCGGAAGTTGAGAACCTGATGAAAGGTGATGCTTCAGGCAGGGTGGTTCGATAAAAGGTAACTGTATCAGTTACTGAACTTTGCCCTGGTTTCAGCCGCTGCCTTTCCTCCCTGAACCGGTTGCGGGTGAACAGTTTTGAGGAGTGCTTTCATTTCTTTCACAATATCAGCATAAGCCGGATCGCCTGCAAGGTTTTTAAGTTCGTGGGGATCAGCGATCTCATTGTAGAGTTCACCACCCATTTCCCCGAAGTTCCATTCAGTATAACGCCATTTTTCAGTACGAACGCTGTGGCCAGGATTACTGCCCCTTTGAACCTGTGTATATGCAGGATGTTTCCATTTTGCAGCAGGATTTTTGAGAAGCCGGGAGAGGCTGAAACCATCCAGGTCTGAGGGCGGTATTACACCGGTCAGCTCTGCAAGTGTCGGGTAAACGTCCACCAGTTCCACCGGTCTGCGGCAGATCTGTCCGGCTTTTTTCGACCCCGGTATTGAAATGATCAGCGGACATTTGGCCGACTCCTCGAAACAGCTTTGCTTGAACCACAGTCCGTGTTCACCCAGGTGGTATCCGTGATCGCTCCAGAAAACAACTATTGTATTATCTGCCAGTCCCAGTGATTCAAGGGCGTCGAGCAATCTTCCTATCTGGGCATCAACAAACGAGATTGCGGCATAGTAGGCAAGTTTGCATTCCAGCGCCTGACCGGACGTTATCCCGAAGTATGGCCACGGTCTTGTTGAAGCCAGGGAGAGTTCCGGATAGAGTTTTGGAGTCTCCTCTGAAATTTCCGGAAGTGTCATCTGCTCAGGCTTATACATGCCGAAATATTTTGACGGGGTGATCCACGGACAGTGAGGTTTATAGAATCCTGCAGCAATAAAGAAGGGTCCATCCTTATGTTTCTCCAGAAGTCTTATTACTTCCGAAGCCACTTTCCCATCAGTATGTTCATTATCCTTACCCTCTTTATCAGAAAGAAAGCTCATAGAGGACCCCAGTCCTCTTTTTGGAGTGTAGTTAATAACATCAAGTTCCAGGGAGGTTTTATCTCGTCCGGCAGGATTTATCCTTTCCGTCCAGGATGCCTTGTCGTCCAGCCCGTTTGTGCCAATGTCACCGGGATTTCCGTAATGATACATCTTACCGACACGGGCAACGTAATACCCGTTTTTCATGAACATCTGGGGTAGGGTAGTAATATCAGGCTGGTCCTGTCTGAAATGATACGTCAGGTCAAAGACCCTGGTCCTGTCGGGTCGCAATCCGGTGAGGATCGAACTGCGGCTGGGACTGCTGAGAGGGAACTGGCAGTAAGCATTTGCAAATGCAATTCCGTTCGATGCCAGCCTGTCAATGCCGGGTGATTTCACAATCGGATGGCCATAGCAACCAAGGTCATTGTTCATGTCATCAACCGAGATGAAGAGGATATTCTTCTTCTTTTCCTTTGAATATAACGGTGGCAAAGCTGATGTCAGCACCAATGGAGCTAAGATCAGTTTCAACATTGAATTATTCATGTTTCTTATAATTAATTGTAACTACTTTTCTGCAATAACCAGCATTTCAAAATCTTCGGTGGTAAGCCTGTCATTTCTTGAAAAAGTGCCGAGCTTTGCGCCGAAGATCTCTGATTTACTATAGCCAAGTGATTTTAGCAGCCATGTTATTTCGCTTGGTACATAATACCGTTCGTTACTTTCAAGGCTTAATTTTTTACCCGAATCATTTTCCACCTCTGTTATATTATGATCGCGGAAGGTCATTAAGTCGAAGGTATTACTCCTGTATGTGGCGTTGCCCTCCCCGGTGGTTGAATCGCAGAACTCCTCAACGGAATGATACAAAGGGAAGAGGCCGTTCAATGTTGTGAATATAAGTTTGCCCGGTTTTTTCAGTGATTTTGTGATACTGTTCAGTATCTCAAAATTCATTTCGTCTGTTTCCATGAGGGGGAAGGCTCCCTCGCAGATCATTATAGCGGCATCAAACTCATTTTCAAACGGCAGTTTCCTGGCGTCGTATCTGAGGAAGTCGATCTTAAGACCAGCTTTTGCAGCTTTCTCTTTTGCTCTTGCAAGCTGTGACGCGGAGAGATCAACGCCGGTGACGGAGTATCCTCGTCCGGACATTTCAATCGAATGGCGGCCGGTTCCGCAGCCCACATCCAGCAGCTTCAAGGCTTTGTTATAACCGAGTTCTTTTTCGATGAAGTCGCATTCACCGACAGTGCCTTTTGTAAAGGTCTCGTTATCATACTTTTGCCCGTAATTCTCGAAAAGAGATTCGTACCATTGTTTCTTGTTCATAGGTCGCATTTATTTGTAAAATCGGGTTTGCGATTAACGGCTTCCGCACACCGCCCGCCGCAAGGCGGGGCGTCGCCGATGTCGAAGCAGGCGGAGATTCCGGGCGTTGCCGCCGTCATCGCGGTGGCCTCGGGCAAGGGCGGCGTCGGCAAGTCGACCACCGCGGTCAACCTGGCCCTCGGTCTGCGCGATCTGGGCCTGCGCGTCAGCCTGCTCGATGCCGACATTTACGGCCCATCGGTGCCGCGGCTGA
>CAZKMH010000426.1:0-3858 GCA_964553395.1 uncultured Rikenellaceae bacterium
GTGGCCAATTCCTCAGACTGTGATCGATACTAACAAGGATATAGTGCTGGAGCAGAATCCGGGTTGGGATTAACGAGAAATAACTAAACCCATCTTCAAACAGGGGCTGTCTTATAAATCAATTTTAACCGCAAAGTTATCAAAGAAGGCGCAAAGGTCGCAAAGTCAAATCCTTGATATTTAGCTCTTTGTGATCTTTGCGTATAACCTTTGCGTTCTTTGCGGTTAATAGATTTAAGCTTATGAGACATCCCCGGTTAATATGTTATATCAAATTATACCAGGAATGAGAAAATTAATATATAATAGTCTGATATTGTCCTTGTTGCTTGTTTCCTTCAGTTCCTGTTCAAGCAATGAACCGATTGCAGAATCAGGCGGGATGAAGAAGGAAGTCAGCACGAACCTGAAAGCGGATTTTGTTAATCCGCCCGATTATGCCGGATTAAGGGCTTTCTGGTGGTGGCTTAACAGCAACGTCACCGAAGATTGCATTACGAAGGACCTGGAAGCCATGAAGGCAAACGGTTATGGTGGTGCGATCATCTTCGATGCCGGCTCATCAAATTATGCGGTTGCCAACAAAACGGAGCCGGGTCCCGCGTTCCTGAGCGAAAGGTGGATGGAACTTTATAAACATGCAATCCGTGAGGCTGACCGGCTGGGTCTGGAGTTAACCATCAACGTCCAGAGCGGATGGAATCCGGGAGGCCCTTCAGTCACACCCGAGAATGCAATGAAGAGGATCACCTGGAGCGAGAAAGATATAACCGGGCCGGGTGAGGTCAGCATCACCCTTCCTGATCCCCCTTCAAGACTGTTTTACCAGGATATTCTGGTTCAGGCTGTAAGGAAGTATCCGGAAAATGTTGACTCACCGGGGATTGAGAATTTCGGAATTAAGATCCTTCAGGACAGGATCGGCTGGTCCGGAATCTACCCGCTTCACATACTGAGGAAAGACTTCGAATCAGAACCTGCGAATCCGCTGAAAGCAGATGATATAATTGATGTGACGGAACAATTCAAAGATGGCAGCCTGACCTGGAATGCACCTGAGGGAAACTGGACAATCATCCGGTATGGAATGACATGTACAGGGGTAAAAGTATCCACCGCAAGTGACGGATGGGACGGACTTTCAATGGATCATCTTAATAAAAATGCCCTTCTGCAGTATAACGATGACGTTATTTCGAAACTGATCAATACAGCACAGGAAGCCGGGAACTCTCTGAAATTCATTCACACCGACAGCTGGGAAATGGGTGTTGCAAACTGGACACAGGGATTCGAGGGAAAATTCAGGGAAATGCGCGGATATGATATGAATGATTATATGCCGGTTCTGACTAACAGAATTGTTATAAACCGGGACATTTCAAACCGTTTTCTGCATGATTTCCGCCGCACAGTCAGCGATCTGATAGCCGATGATTTCTATAAAACATTCATGAATATTGCTCATGAAAAAGGTATCTATACTCACCCGGAATCAGGCGGCCCTCATTCGGCTCCCATTGATGCAATTAAAACCATGGGATACAATGATGTTCCCATGGGAGAATTCTGGGTCCGTTCAAACACTCACAGGGTATCAGATGCCCAGCGCCTTTGTGTCAAACAAGCTGCCAGTGTGGCGCATGTTTACGGGAAGCAGTTTGTTTCAGCTGAAGGTCCCACAAGCATCGGCCCTCAGTGGGAAAGACCTCCCAAAGACTGCAAAAATGTTATCGACAGGATATTCTGTTCAGGCATAAACCGTATAGTATGGCACACCTTTACGGCATCTGATGATAAGTACGGTGAACCCGGGAATGAATATTTTGCCGGGACCCACTTCAACAGGCATGTGACATGGTGGAAACAATCAGAATCGTTTGTTAAATATATGAAACGATGCTCTTTCATGCTTTCACAGGGGCTCTTCGTTGCCGATGCCCTCTATTATTACGGAGATGATACACCAAATTTTGTTTTTCTGAAAGAAGAGGTCACAGACCTTGGTCCGGGATACGACTGGGACAAATGCAGCCTTGATGTTCTCTTAACCCGGGTACGGATCGAAAACGGAAAGATCGTATTGCCTGATGGAATGACATACTCAGTACTTGTCCTGCCCGACGAAAAGGCACTCAACCTCGAATTACTGAAAAAACTTGAAAAATATGTACGTGCAGGACTCGTATTGATTGGTCCGAAACCTGAAAAAGCAACAGGATTAAGAGGATATCCGAAGTCAGATGCGGAGTTAAATAAAATAGCTGACCGTATGTGGGGAGAAATTGACGGTAACAGTATAAAAGAAAATAATGTTGGGAAAGGCAGGGTTGTATGGGGAATGACTCCTTCCGAAACCCTGAAATCGTTGGGAATTGAACCTGATTTTGGGTTTTCATCAGCTATTGACAGTTCACACCTGGAGTTTATCCATCGTTCGACCGGCACGGAGGAGATCTATTTTGTTGTCAACCGGCTGGCACGGCATGGAATTTATGATACCCGGTACAGGTATCTGACCGACCTGCCTGACCGCTATGAGACAGTAGTCTGCAAATTCAGGGTTACAGGTAAAATCCCCGAAATATGGGATCCGATGACGGGAGAAACCAGGAGCATTTCAGTTTATAATGAAGAGGGAGGTTTCACTTACATTCCTTTGCACCTGAATCCGGAGGGATCTGTGTTCGTTGTATTCAGGGACCAGCAGCCTGCGAAACATATAACCGGAATTAAAAAAGATGGCAGGGAAATCTTTCCGTCAGCCGGAATGACAGCTTCAAAATTTCCGGCAATCGAATGTTCCAATGCTGACGGAAAAACAGTGGCCAGGATCAGTCAGCCCGGAACTTACGTTTTGAAATGGTCCGATGGTTCTGAGAATTCGATTACTGAAGAAGATCCTCCGGATGAATTTCCGGTCTCTTCCATAGTCAGCCTGAAATTCGTCAATCCATGGGGACCAGCAGAAATCCTGAAACCTGATGGTCTGAAATCGTGGACTGAATTCAAGGATAAAAAGATCAGATATTACAGCGGACCAGCAGAGTACTCCATGACTTTCAATCTGGAAACTGAAAGTATAAACGGTAAGAGAGTATTGCTTGATCTGGGCAATGTTCAGGAAATAGCTGAAGTATGGATTAATGATAACTACGCCGGCGTCTCCTGGATTGCACCATTCATAATGGATATCACCGGTCAGGTCAGGGCAGGAGAGAATAAACTGAAGGTGACAGTTGTGAACTCATGGGTCAACCGGCTTATTGGCGACAGTTATCTTCCACAAGAACAGCGAGTTACACGAACAAACGTAAAAAAATTCGAAGGTAAGGACAGAGAGGAATATATCAGAAAATCGGGATTGACCGGCGAGGTAAAGATAATTCTTATGAACGAAAGGGAAGTGCCTGCCCTGTGACTCATCTGAAAACTATTCTTAACAGGACATCCTCATCCACCGGCTGACCGTTCTCTGTTGCGGGTTTCCAGGCAGGGCCTTCCCTGACGAGTCTCATTGCCTCGGTTGAGAATTCCTCCCCCGGACTGCTGATTACCCTTAAGCTGTCGAGGACCCCGGAAGTTCTTACAAGGAATCTGACAACAGCGATGACAGATTCACCCTGCTGCAAAGATTGCGGCCTTCTCATATTTTCCTCGATATACCTGTTAAAGTTGTCTCTGCCTGTAACCGGTTGGGCTGCAATGTCAGAAGGCTGATCAAACACAGCAGTATCGGATTTGGCCTGCATCTCGCTCCTGGTCGCCCCGGCAGGTGACATTTCCTTCATAGCGTCCTCAGTAAGTGCTGCAGCTTTCCGAACAGTTGCCTTTTCAGCAGCAACATCCGGAGCTGAT
>CAZKMH010000427.1:0-3837 GCA_964553395.1 uncultured Rikenellaceae bacterium
ATCCGTGCTTCCAATTGTTTCTCCCGGCAGAGGTATGTAATAAAGGTATCCCGATCTGTCGAGGAACCATTCACCCGGGTTATCCAGTGCGGTTCTGAAGTTTTCAACCTTATATCTTGTTTTATTGTCAAGTGAATTCCATGGTTTCATCCCTGTTCCGACTGTCCATACTGAAGACTCTGCACTATTGAAGTTTGCTACTCTTTTCCTGGTGTTATCCCACTTATGATAGAATGTTATTATCGCGTCATTGAAATCAGCTTCAGAAAAGGATCTGAAACAATTTGCATCCATACTGTCGAGTTCAATTTTCTGCACGGCAAATAAAGGAGACCTGTCATTGCCCTTCTCATGAATTGTCTCGGTCACATTCTTAATGAAATAGAATCCCTCATTCGGAGTCTGCGCCCTGACTGCTCTCCTGCCGTTAACGTAAAGCTGTTCGAAGTAAGAGTCATACCAGGCAACCTGCGGAATAAAAGCTCTCCAGAGGTTTTCACTGATCTTTTCAAATCCGTCAATTTTTACTCCGGCAGTAAAAACAGGCTTTGCACCATTTTCTGCTTTTATTATCAGAGGTGTATCCGGTGTTCCCGAATCATCAGCCTTTATTACCAGGGGCTGCATCATATAATAGTTGCCCTGAAGAACTATAATTTCAACAGGCTCTTTAGTCTCACCTTTTGCTCTTAAAAGTTTTGTTTTATTAATTGCACTGTTTAAGGTTGCCAAGGGCTTCTCAATGGTTCCCGAATTGTTGTCATTACCTTCCGGAGAGATATATATTTTCTGTCCGCAGATGACATGCTGGCCTGCAAAGAATATTGCAAATATCAGATTGATAATAAGTTTAATTTTCATATCGGGTTTCTGTTTAAACCTTATAAACTATCTATTTTCCGGTTAAAAAACAAATGAAGGGGAAAAATAATTTGTACTTTTCTGCTCTTAACCATTTCACAATGAATAAATATAAAATAATTGCTGTTCTGACACTCAGTATGCTTTTCGCAAATGGCATTCAGGCACAGGAATTCAGAGCCGGTGCTGCTGTAAGAAAAATCACACCGGATCCGCTGCTGCCTGTTTCAGGAGGTATCGGCAAGCCTGATCCAGTTACAGAAAAGAAAGGTGATTTGTTTACCCGGGCAATGGTCGTTGAAAAAGGGGATACCCGTGTTGCCATCGTAAGCGTAGATAATCTTGGATGGACTTCTGTTCTTGGTGACAGGTCAAGATCATTGATAAAAGGCATTCCGCATGAAAATATTCTGATCGGTGCCACTCACACGCACAGTGCCCCGGATGCATACGCCTTTCCCGACGAGCAGGGAAAAGCTTATGCTGATCTCTCCTACCTTGACTGGTGTACAAAACAGATAGCAGATGCAGTTAATGAAGCGGTGAAGAACCTGCAGCCTGCAGTTTTAAAAATTGCAGTGGGTGAGGCCAGGGGGAAAATTGCATATAATTATTATGCTTCTGACCTTTATGATCCGCGATGCGGTGTAATACAGGCAGTTGCCGCAAACGGAATAAACAAGGACAAGCCGATAATCACTCTTGTTAATTACGCGATACACCCCGAAGTGATAGGACCGGAGAGAGGCATATTGTCTCCTGATCTGTGCGGGCCTCTATACGACAGGATTGAATCACGGGTCGGAGGTATCGCCATTTTCATGAACAGTGCACAGGGGGGAATGGTTACTGCAGATAATCGCTGTGAAAACGGTCAGGAAGCAACCAACTGGGAGGAGTGCATCCGTATCGGTGAATTGCTGGCCGATGAAGCCCTCAGGATTGTAGCAAATGCTGAGGTTCAGACAGATCCGGACATCTTTTGCGTTTCCCGCAATATCAATTTTCCGATTGAATCACCTGTTATGAAATATATTTTTCAGAATACTCCGCTGAAGTTTCCCGGCAGCAATACTGATTCAGTTTCAACAAGGATCAACCTCCTGGATATCGGTACGGCCCGCATCCTTACAATACCCGGAGAAGCTCTGCCGAACATAGGGTATTATTTAAAAAGAAAAATGAATAAACCTCAGTCTTTCCTGTTCGGGCTTACGAATGATGCATTCGGTTATATCCTTACAAAGGTCGATTTCGACAGCTTTAAAAGATATGACTATATTACCCGTACATCTCTTGGTGAGATGACAGGTGAAATATTTATAAATGAGGCGCTGAAGCTAATAAATGGAAATCTTTCTCAATCCTCTGAAAAACAATAATACAGGGGGCTGATTATTTAATTCTCACTGGTATGACAGTTAATTTATTTAAACTCTATTTTAAATGTAATAACTTGCCAATCAGGCAGTTTTGAAGGTTTAGTAATCACAAGGGCATCATCCTGCTGCTTCCATTTAAACTTTTCATCGCTTCCCAGCATTTTTACCGACTTCACCTTCCTGTCGTTTATTGCTGATTTTTTTCCAACTGCTGAAATCCTGATATCATTAACAGGTTTACCCATACAGAAAGCATATAAGATCCCGTCTTTTGTTGTGAAACGTATATCTTCAGCCACATATGGCCTGACATCCCTCACCCCGCCAAATCTTCCCTTTTCCTGTTTTTTTATGGAAGGGCCTTCACCGTAAATCTTCCAGGGACGGGTGCCATATATACCTTCACCGTTAACTGGTGTCCATGCCGCAATCTCTTCAAGGATATTCAGCACATCCTGCTCGAGATCTCCTTCCGGCGTCTGGACAACATTAAGCAGCAGATTACCATTTTTACTGACGATGTCGACCAGCATCTGGATCACCTCTGTTCCGGTCATATATTTCTGTCCGGTCCGGTAGTACCAGTCACCAATGGAAGTATCTGTCTGCCATGGATCAACACTTGTCGAATCCATTGCGCCACGCTCTATATCCCTGACCCATCTTCCTTCCGATATCATGCGTTTGCATGTATAAACAGCCTCCAGCCTGCCTCCCTTCTCCTTTATATTCCGGTTGTAGAAATGGGCGAGCATGGTCCGTCCGACTTCACCAAAAGGCAGTTCTCCATCAGTATAGACCAGATCCGGTTTATACAGATCTATGAGCTCGGTAATGCTGGCCAGCCAAATCTGCTGGTTTGCGGAGTCTTTTGTGTACCATTCAAAATCATCAGGAGCCGTTTTTTTGTGGTAAAGATCCTGGAATTCAGGATTTGCCCCATCATATGGAACACCTCTCATCGGACCGCTCTTATCGGCTCCATGACTCGGCTGGAACCAGGTGAAGCTTGCGCCAAGATGTTCGGAAACGCCGAACCTCAATCCCTCATTTTCAGCTGCCTTTTTCCATAGGCCGACCACATCTTTCATCGGGCCCATTTTAACAGAATTCCATTTGTGTATTCTGGAATCCCAAAGAAAAAAGTTGTCATGATGAGATGCCATGCTTACAAAGTACCTGGCTCCCACCCTTTTATATAAAGACATCAGCTTATCAGGATCCCATCTCTCAGCTTTCCATAGCGGAATAATATCCTTATATCCGAATTTAGACGGATGTCCGTAATGTTCAATGTGATAGATATACTCCCTGCTTGATTTTCCGGTTGGCTGATTGGTATTCCGGTTAACAATATCAGATTCGTACATCTTGCGGGCATACCAGTCGCCCTGGCGGGGAACAGCCTGGGGGCCCCAGTGAGACCAGATCCCGAATTTCGCATCACGAAACCAGTCGGGATATCGGTAATCCCTGAATGATTCGAGGTCGGAGGTGAATGATGGCGAAACATTATTCTGAACCGGTTTGACAGGTTTGTTGTTGCATGAGACTGTAATCACTGCAAGAACAATAGAGGTCAGTAATGGAATTG
>CAZKMH010000428.1:0-3833 GCA_964553395.1 uncultured Rikenellaceae bacterium
GATCTCTCGAACCGGACATGCCGCGCTGTGGAAAGCCTTGTATATGCCGGGCCTGGTGGCGTTGCGCCATAACCCGACCCTGCAAGTCTTCGGCACACGGATGAAAGCGAACGGCTTGGCACCTAAGGCAGTGGTGGGCGCGGCGATGCGTAAGCTCGCCCATTTGATCTACGGAGTGGTGAAATCAGGAAAGCCGTTGATGCAAATTTCGCTATGAGCGGGGTTGCAATTCAAGACGGTATCTGACCCCGTGCGTCCGCGACTGGCTGAATAAATCAGCGTTTCCCTAACGTTTCCAAAGCGACGACGGCTACGCATAGCCCCGCCCTCCATCATGACGCACCCATGCGGTGCATCACGCACCAAGTAGACGCTCCGCGCCCCGTTTTCACCCACCCTTCGACGATAAGCATGGCGCAGAAGCCCGTCCCATAAGGCTGTGCGGCGTGGCACATACATTGCTTCGCTAGAGGCAAGCTTGTACACAAGAAAGTGTTTCACACCGGACCGTGTCGGCATTCAGTTTTCCCCACTCATTTACATTCAGTTTCCCCCCTCATCCAAAGGAACCGTCATGCGCACACGCAGAACATTCATCGCCACACTGATTGCCGGCTCTTTCGCTCTTGCGGCTGGATCGACCTCCGCATTGGCCGCCGATCAAGTCATACGCGTCGGCACGCTCAAGTTGATGCACGGGATCACGCCTTACTTCTACGACAAGTTCACGCCGGCTGGTTACAAGATAGAAGTGATTCCATTCGAAACACCTACCGATGGCAAGAATGCAGTGGTCACCAAGTCGGTTGATTTCGGCACTTACGGTCTGGCTGCAGCAACATTGGGTGCAGCAGCCGGCGAGCCGGTAGTGGTCATCGCAGCGCAATGCAATCGCGGCATGGCGGTCGTGGCGCGCGCCGACAGCAAGATCAATTCGATCAAGGATTTGAAAGGTCAGCGCGTCGGCATCCTTCCCGGCTCCACGCAGGAAGTTGTGATCCTCGATCGCCTGAAGCAGGAAGGCATGACGATCAAGGACATCAAGCCGGTGCGCGTGTCGTTCAGCGAAATGGCATCCGCGCTTGAGCGCAGCGATATCGTTGCCTTCGTCGGCGCGGAACCGGGGCCGTCGATCAGTGTCGGCAAGGGCATCGGCAAAGTCGTCGAGTATCCATACACAACACCGACCGGCACCGTCAACATGGTGATGACTACCCACGCCGACAACACCAAGGACAAGGCGGAACTGATCAAGGTCTTCCTGAAAATCCATCGCCAGGCGACTGAATATGCGATGGCCAACCGCGCCGCATTCGTCGACATGTCGGTACAAAAACTCGGCTTGCCTGCGAAGACGGCTGAACTGGCGGCGCCGAATGTAGAGTTGACCTGGAAAATCGATGCCGACTGGAGCAAGCGCGCGCAGTACTACGGCTCCCAAATGCTGGACAAGAAGCAGATCCGCCAGCTGCCTGACTACGGCACTTTCATTAATGCCAGCTTCAACCCGCAAGGAAAATAAGCAGAGCTTTAAGCCGTTTATCTGGAAGGAATTACCGTGGATACCACCGCCGAGTTGCCGATAAAGATGGTCAAGCCGGATATCTGGCCGTACATCAAGTCCTGGATTACTCCGTTGATCGTGCCGCTGCTGCTGTTGCTGGGATGGCATGCAGGGGTGAAGGTGTCGGGCACGCAGCTGATCCCGTTGCCTAAAGAAGTCGGGTTGATGCTGTATGACTTCGCGTTCGGCGGTATTTATGATGATGCCTTCAGTGAAACGCTGCCGCTGCATTTGTGGAGTTCGGTTACGCGCGTCTACGGCGGATTTTTTTCTGCCGCGCTGGTCGGCATCCCGCTCGGCTTGCTGATAGGTCGCATCAAGCTGATCCGAGACTTGCTCGATCCGACCTTGCAATTGTTGCGGCCGGTGCCGGTGACGGCATGGTTGCCGCTGTCGATGATTTTCTTCGGCATCGGCCCCAACGCGGCGATTTTCCTGGTGTTTCTCGGTGCGTTTTATCCCATCGTCTTCAATACAATTTTCGGCGTGAAGTCGGTCGACAACCGCTTGTTTGAAGCCGCATTGATGCTTGGATGTTCCGGCTCATCGCTGTTTCGCCAGGTGGTGTTGCCGGCCGCAATTCCATCCATCCTGAACGGCTTGCGCCTCGGCCACGGTTTTGCATGGATATTGATCGTGGTGGGTGAAATGACCGGCGTGCCGGAAGGCTTGGGCGCCGTGATCATGGATGGCCGCATGCTGTCGCGTACCGATCTGGTGATAGCCGGCATGACCGTGATCGGCATTGTCGGTTACGCCACCGACCGTATGCTGGTCGCTCTCAACAACCGCTTACTCAAATGGAGCCCGCAACATCATGTCTGATTCGGAACGCCGCCCCTTGCCGGCAATCGACATCAAGGGCGTCAGCAAAGTTTACTCTGTGGGCGGGCAAACCGTTCAGGCACTGCGCGAAGTCAACCTGACGATCAAGAAGGGCGAGTTCGCCTGCCTGATAGGTGCGTCCGGTTGCGGCAAGTCGACGCTGTTGCGCATCATGGCCGGTTTTGAAACTGCATCGTCGGGCGTCGTCAACATGTATGGCAAGCCGATAGTCGGGCCTAGCCCGGAGCGCGGCATGGTGTTTCAGGATTACGGCTTGTTCCCGTGGCTGACGGTGAAGGAAAACATAGGCTTCGGTCAGCGCCAACGCAATCTGCCGAAGGCCAAACTCAATGAGATATCGGCCTATTACACCGACATGGTGGGGCTGACCAAATTCGCCGACTACTATCCGGGCCAACTTTCCGGCGGCATGAAGCAGCGCGTGGCAATTGCCCGTGTGCTGGCCAATGATTGCGAAGTCTTGCTGATGGATGAACCGTTCGGCGCGCTCGATGCATTGACCCGTGAAAAGCTGCAACAGGATTTGCTGGAAATCTGGGCGCGCACCAAGGTCACCGTGGTGTTCGTCACGCATGCGGTCGAAGAAGCCGTGATGCTGTCGGATCGCGTGGTGGTGATGACTGCAGGCCCGGGTCGCATCGAGGAAGACATCAAGCTGGCGCTGGCGCGGCCACGCGATATCACGGCCATCGAATTCAACCAGGTGCGGCGCGATATCACGCAGTATCTGAGCAGCCATGTATCGAGCAAGGTGGCGGCGTGACCGCCATCTATCGCGGCATGGATCAGGCGGCGCTGGACGCTGCTTACAACAATGCGGCGGCGGTCCGCAACAGCAGCGCGTTGCTGCAGGATTTTGACCAGCGCAGTGCCGCCATGCGCGCTACGCATGGCGAGCATCTGGATTTGCGCTATGGGCCGGCACCACGCCAGCGCATCGATTATTTTGCGGCAGACAAGCCGGGCCCTTTGCTGATTTTCATACACGGCGGTTACTGGCAGATGCGCGCGAAGGAAACCTTCAGCTTCCTGGCTGCGGGGCCGCTGGCGCATGGCATGCATGTGGCTATGGTCGGCTATACGCTGGCACCGGATATTTCACTGTCCGGCATCGTGGCCGAAGTCCGTGCATCGATTGCGTGGCTGAGAAATCATGCGGCGGATTTTGGCGGCGACCCGGCGCGGATGATCGTCTCCGGCTGGTCGGCGGGCGGCCACTTGACGGCCCTGTGCCTGGATGAGCCGGGCGTGATCGGTGGCGTGGCGATCAGCGGCATCTCCGATTTGGAGCCGGTGCGCCTGTCGTTTCTGAATGAAAAACTGCAATTGAGCGACGCTGAAGAAAGCTCGCTCAGTCCGTTACATCTTTCGCTCAGCGCGCGTCCGCTGACTATCGTATATGGCACTGGCGAATTGCCCGAGC
>CAZKMH010000429.1:0-3822 GCA_964553395.1 uncultured Rikenellaceae bacterium
AATGATCAGGCAAAACAGCATTTTGATCTCAGGTTCGATAAAAATAAAAATCATGCAACACTCCTGGGAATAATGACAGGCAGAGGAAAGACAAAGTTGCCGGCTATTCTCCATCTGCCTGATATGGGAACTTTCAGGCTTGAAGCAGACCAGCCCGGTGCAATTGTTGATTATGATGCCAGACGATACCAGGGGAAAGGACACATCTATGTTACTTTGCCCGGAGCAACGGAGAAACAGGGCAGTATCAGTTATATCTTTAATATTACTTCAATCTACCCCGATTTTCAAGGAGTTGAACTGGAAAAGTATGCAGGCTTCAGACGAAATTATATCAATCTTTTCCAGGTAAATCCGATATTTCAGGTACTTGCAAATAATTCCTGCAGCGATCCGGTTGCTTTTACTTTATTTATGTCCTCCATGCTTGCACTTAAAACTCCGCCGCTTACCGATTCACTTTCGGCTCTTGATCTGGTACGGATGTCTGTTGAAAGATACCTGAATGGTATGAAAGGCTACGGACTGGTAGGATATGGAGAAGGTTATGAAGGAGCAGAAACTGCCGGCTGGCATTCCCCTTACAATTCACTCGATTCATACCCATCCCTTGTTATTGCCGCCTGCAATTATATTAAGGGTTCCGGTGATAATGAGTGGGCTCAGAGATACTACACGCATATAAAACAATGGATGGATGCCCAGATGAAAAGAGATTATAATTATAATGGTCTGGTAGAATATGAACTGAGTGGAAATTCGGGTTCCTGGGACGGATATTTAAGACCTGCCAACTGGTGGGATACCATCGGATTTGGTCACGAGGATGCATTCAGCAATGCAATGACATATGAAGCTATGAATCTGCTGATTACGGTAGCTGAGATGCTTGGCAGGAATGAGGATGCAGAATTATACAGACGTCTTGCAGAAAAGATGAAAGCCGGATATTTCCAGACCTTTTACAATCCGGAAACCGGTGTTCTGGCGGGCTGGAAAAGCAAAGACGGTAAGCTGCACGATTATTATTTTCTGATGGTGAACAGCATGGCAATAGCTTATGATCTGGTACCTGAAGATATTGCGAAGAATGTGATGATGACCCTCTGGAACAAGATGCAGGAAGTCGGATATAAGGATTTCTCACTGGGTGTTCCGGGAAATCTTATTTCAGTGAGAAAAGTGGATTATACCCATCCTGACCCTCGCTTTGGAGGAGGGCAACTGGAAGATGGCAGCGATGCATTTCAGCGTTATGAGAACGGTGGCGCATCCATCAACTGGTCGTGGTTTACATTGAAGGCTTTGCAGAAGACCGGGATGGTTGAGCAATTCAACATAATTGCAGACGGGATTCTTGAAGGGATAAATGATGGTGCATTCCAGGGATCCTGTGCTGAAGGTGGCATGACCAAAGACTGGAAATCATGGTCAGGAGAATGCTGGGGGTATGAAGGATTTCTTTGCGACGGATACCTTGTTTTAGCAGTCATGAATCCTGAGGACAAATAATATCCTTTTAAATTTATAAAGCAAAAAATCAGGATATTTTTTCCCTTTGTCTGCAATTATGGGGATATTTGCTGTCATGCAAATAAAAGTCATGCAAATAAAAACTGACTCTCTATGGCTTTCACTGTTTTAAATGCAGATACGGATGTTGTTTCACTGACCAGGAAATTATTGTCTTTCAATACAATAAGTCCACCGGGAAATGAGTCAGTGATTGCCGGATTTGTAGGGGATCTGCTGGCCGGCCATGAATTTGATATAGAATACAAATCCTTTGATGCAAATCGTCTTCATCTTATTGCAGAGAAAGGATTGTCTTCAAAAAAAGCACCGATAGTTCTATCAGGTCATTTTGATACCGTCCCTCTGGGCAATAAGGAATGGACAGTTGATCCATTTGCCGGTGAGGTAAAAAACGGTAAGATCTGGGGAAGGGGTTCGAGCGATATGAAAGGTGGCCTGGCAGCAATGATACTTGCATCGATAAGTGCATTTGCCGGGGCACCTCCCGAAGGAGGCATAAGGATCATATTTACTGCAGGAGAAGAAATGGGATGCCGTGGGATAACAAAGCTGGTAGACGAAAAAGGACTGCACGGCGATGCCAGTGCAGTAATTGTAGGTGAACCGACAGCAAACCTCCCCGCCACCGGTCATAAAGGAGCTATATATCTAAAGGTTGTCGCGCATGGAAAAACCGCCCATTCATCAATGCCTGAGCTGGGTGACAATGCAATTTATAAAGCTGCAAGATCCATCAACAAAATAATGGATTTCAGGTTTGATGCAGATCCTGATCCACTGCTTGGCCTGCCAACTGTTAATGTTGGAATGATAAGCGGAGGGATGAACCTCAATTCGGTACCTGATCATGCGGAGTTTACAATAGATTTCAGAACAACAACCAGGGTAGATCATAGTAAAATCCTTGAAAAGCTTACCGGAGAAATCGGTAATGAAACAGAGATTGAGACGCTTGTTGATCTGAAACCGGTCTATACCCCGGAAGATGTTCCTTTTGTTAAGCTAGTTTACAAGGTCTGTGGTATCGAAAAACCGGCATCCGGATTTCCGATGGCCCTCCCATATCTGACCGACGGAGCCGTACTCCAGAGATTCTACAAGGGTGCACCGACTATTATTCTCGGGCCGGGATTACCCGAAATGGCACACCAGACTGACGAATACTGTCTTGTTAAGGAACTGGAAAAATCTGTAAATATTTATAAGGATATAATAATTAACTGGAGGAATTAAAAAATGGATAATTACATAGAGAAAATTAAAGATGAATCGCAACTCGATGAATTGATTTCCAGACCGGGTACCGAAGCAGTTAAAATGTTTTCGCGGATAGATGGAGACATAATGTTTTTAGGTATATCAGGAAAGATCGGACCATCACTTGCCAGAATGGCAAAACGGGCCTGCGATGAAGCCAATGTTAAAAAACATTTAACCGGAGTAGCTCTCTTTGATTCGGCTGAACAGCAAAAAAACTTTGAACGGGAGGGAATCGAAATCATTAATGGTAATCTGCTCGATACCGGTTTCCTCAATAGTTTGCCGGTTCCAAAAAATGTATTTTATCTGGCAGGGATGAAGTTTGGTTCAGTTGATAATCTCCCTCTGACCTGGGCAGTCAACTCCCTTTTACCAGGATTGGTTGCCGAACGATTCAACAAATCAAGGATTGTTGCCTTCTCAACCGGTTGTGTATATCCTCTCGTCCCCGTCAGTTCCGGAGGATCAGTTGAGTCTGATCCACCTGTTGCAATCGGTGAATATGCTCAGTCATGTTTGGGAAGAGAGAGAATGTTTGAATACGGAAGCAATAAGAACAAAACGGAAATAACCCTGATCCGTTTAAACTATTCCGTGGAAATGCGATACGGAGTGCTGGTTGATATCGCTGTTAAAGTCTTTAATGATCAGCCCGTAGATCTGACAATGGGTCATTTTAATGTGATCTGGCAGGGCGATGTTAATGATTTTGTTCTACGGTCACTGGAATATGCAAAATCCCCGGCAAAAATACTTAATGTTACAGGGCCGGAAATTCTTTCTGTTCGTGAAGTTGCATCGGATTTTGGTAAACTATTCGGGAAAAAACCGGCTTTTGTAAACAAGGAAGCCGAAACAGCATTGTTAAGCAATTCATCGGAAGCATTTAAATTGTTTGGAAAACCTAAGGTACCTGTATATCAAGTAATTAAATGGATCGCAGAGTGGATGAAAGACGGGAAGAGGTTATTGGGAAAGCCAACACATTTTGAAGTCAGGGATGGAAAATATTAGCAAAATTCATAA
>CAZKMH010000430.1:0-1966 GCA_964553395.1 uncultured Rikenellaceae bacterium
ACAATGATTCAGATCCAGACAACCGGTGATTCGAAAATTAAATATGTATTATAATACGTATTATAATACATATTACTTTTCAGTTTCCCCATTGGGCATTCCATTGCTGACAGGGCCCGGCACCATATCAACCGCAATATACTTTGTGGGACAGGGAAGTAGCTTTTGAACGTCTTATTTTTTCCTGATCAGTATCTTATCAATCCTGTTCCCGTCAATATCAACTATCTCAATTATATAGTCATTGAATGTGAACTTATCCCCGATCTGGGGCAGCTTATCGATATTGTTCAGAACAAACCCCGCCACTGTTGAATAATCGATGTTTTCGAGGTCGGTGATGTAGTTGTCGAAGATCCCGTCAAGAACCTCGGCGGGTGCATCGCCGCTTACAAGTACCGATTTATCGTCCCGAATAAATATATCCGGTTCATAGGGCTCACCCTCCTGTGGAATATCACCGATCAGGTTTGTCAGGATATCGTGGGGTGTAATGATCCCTTCAAGGGTCCCAAACTCATTCACGACAATGCAAAAATGGATCTTGTTCTCCTTGAACTGTTTCAAGACTCTGTGAACATCAGAGCTTTCTGGCACAATAAGAGGCTGAAGCAATATCTTTGAAAGTGAAAAATCAGGTGAAGTGAGATCAGATGCAAGGAAGTCCTTGACATTCAGTATTCCCTGAAAATCATCGAGGTTTCCTTTTGAGCATACGAGCCGGCTGTGATGCGATTTGAGAATATCTTCCTTTATTTTCCTGTAGGGCTGGTTCATGTCAACCCAGTCGACCTCCATCCTGTGGGTCATTATGTGCTTGGCCTTCTTGTCGGAAAAGTAAAATACCTTCTCGTGAAGCTGGTTCTGGTCCAATTCAATCACTCCCTGCATCGATGCGCTCTTAAGCAGATACCTGAGCTCGCTCTCGGTATACTTTTCAGATTGTTTCCTGATTCCCAGAAGTTTGTTGATAAGTGAAGTGGAAAATGAAAGGAACTTGACAACCGGATAAAAGATAATGCTGAAATAGTAGATGACCGGTGCGATCCGTGACGCTACCTTTTCAGGATTGCTCAGGGCTACCGTTTTCGGTACGAGTTCCCCAATAAGTATTGAGAAGTAGGTAATTCCGACTATTGTAATGAACAGCGAGATCTCCTCAGCGTAATTTCTTGTAAGATCAAATTGCCCGAAAAAAGGGGTGATATCCTCTGCAATATTGATACCGCCATAGACGCCAGTCACAATACCGATCAATGTTATTCCAACCTGGATTGCTGACAGGAAATTCTCCGAGTCCTTCAGCAGCTTTAGCGCGGTTTTCGCTCCTGCGCTCCCTTTGTTTTTTAATTGTTCCAGTCTCGACTTTTTGCATGAAACGAGAGCAATTTCGGACAATGCAAAAAATCCGTTTACAAGGATCAGTATGCCGATAATAATGATTTCCATTGAATAGTAATATCTCGCCCCTGTTTACAAAGCTGATACTATAGCGCCTGGTAATTGGGAGTATCAAAGATATTACATTTCCCGAAATCCAGAAGTTGGTCCTGTTACCGGTATTATCAATATGCAGGGGGATATGCTAACCTGATTCTCAGGCATTGACAAGAGCTTCAATGTCAAATTTCTTCATCCGGAGAAAAGCTTTCACAACCCTTTCCGACCGGGAGGGGTCACTCATAAGTACTTCCAGTATCGAAGGTATTATTTGCCACGAAACCCCGTATTTATCTTTCAGCCAGCCGCATTGGCTCTCTTCTCCGCCCTGGGTAAGCCTGTTCCAGTAATAATCGATCTCTTCCTGGTCCTTGCATTCGACAACCAGTGAGATTGCTTCATTAAAGCCGAACTGGTGGGGAAGTGAACTGTCCAATGCCATAAAGACATTCTTTCCCAGGTTGAACTGGCCATGTTTCACTGTTCCTTCCACATCCGGCTCGCCTTTTTCATAGCGTGCAATTCC
>CAZKMH010000430.1:2066-3807 GCA_964553395.1 uncultured Rikenellaceae bacterium
CATGTTTCACTGTTCCTTCCACATCCGGCTCGCCTTTTTCATAGCGTGCAATTCCCATGATTCCAAAAGCCGGGACCTCCGTTCAGACACATGAATTTCTGGCCGGCTGATTCGAAGGTTACGACCATCGGGTTGTCGGCAGTAACTTTCGTGTTTTTAAATACGGAACAGTAAAGATCTGCTGCCTGCCTTGCGTTCCCGTTGAACCATAGACAGGGATAAATGATATTATTCATGGTTGTCTGATTTCAGTTTGTTAAACAAAAAGATTAATTTACTTTTAGCTATTAAGCTTTCTTGTCACAGTTGAACATCCAGTGAACTCCAAACTTGTCGCTGCAGCTGCCGTAGTAGTCTCCCCAGAACATGTCCTGCAATTCCTGCTCAATTTTCCCACCCTTCGAAAGTGCGTCGAAAAGACGTTTGGTTTCTTCCCTGGTATCGGGGTGAAGGGAGAGATAAACATTGTTGCCGTAACTGACCCTGAAACCCATCGATTCCGGTGCATCGGTTCCCATGATCGTATGTCCGCCCAGGATCGGAAGTGCAATATGCATGACAAGGTTTTTATCCTCCTCAGGTACCAAAGGTGCACCAGCTTCCGGAGGGATTTCACTGAACCGGAAAATTGGACCCGAAAATTCAGTCCCGAAAACAGATTTGTAGAAGTTGAAAGCCTCCTCGGTATTTCTTGCAAAGTTTAAATAAGTGCTTACAGTTGCCATAGCTTTATGTTTTTAATTAATTTAAAAATGGTTTAACCGGCGAAAGGATCTATACCGCATCCATCATGATGCTTATCCTCCCTGGTTACAGATCCGGGATATGTTAAAAGGTGTCAGAATCGTTAACAACTGTTTTCGGGATATTGTTCAGAAAAACCAAAAACAAGGCCAAATTAAATTCTTTAGCCACGAAGGAATCTAAAGGTTAAAAGGAGTAACACAATGGATAATCCCTAAAAATTGATTTATCTTGAAATAATATTGACGCTGTTTTCCGGCAAACCTTCCACAATAGCCGACAACCGGATTGTCCCCGGCTTACCGGTTGATTTCACGATCACAAGGCACCTTCCCTGCCAGGCTTTGCGCTGCGGTAAAGTGTAGCTCTCAGTACTCACCGGATTGGCATTACCTGCGCCGGCAATCGTTCCTTCCCCCTCAATCCTGAACCTTATGAGTTCATCAGCCTTCTGATCTCTTATCCCGTCTCGATCAGTCAGCTCAACAGTGACATAGCTCAGATCCTGCCCGTTGGCGACAATCTCTGTCCTGTCGGGTGACATTTTAATCCCGCTCACTTTACCCGGGGTTTGTAAAATGCTTGTTGCCACCTTCTTTTTACCGTTGTAGCCCACGGCCTTCAACTCTCCTGGGGCATACTGCACTTCCCATTCGGCAATGAATTGAGTTTCCTTTCCGGTCTCCTTTTTCCCAAGTGATTTGTTATCAAGAAACAGTTCAGCATGCGTGCATGAGGAATATACGCTGACTTTCAGGCTTCTGCCTTCCATTCCCGGCCAGTTCCAGTCGGCAGCCACATCATGCCATTCCCATCTGCTCCAGGGTTGTTTTTTTGGATTTAACGGAAAGGTTGGAGAGGGCGGGGTCACAAAAACAGACAGCTGATTTTGGTTCCATAATACATCGCGGTAATATGACTGAGGCCTTTTCCACCCGCATATATCAATATCTCCGCAATAAGCAAGGTTCCAGGGGTAAAAATCTTCCTGCCAGTA
>CAZKMH010000431.1:0-3806 GCA_964553395.1 uncultured Rikenellaceae bacterium
TTATGATCCCTCCCATTTTGGTTACCAGGGTGTTGATTATGTAGGTTTTATTTACGCCTTCAGCGACAGGATCTTCCATGTTCATATGAAAGATGTCGGCTGGTCTGATGTTCCAGCTGAAGCAGGTGTTTTCGGAGGGCATACTGATTTCGGCGCTAAAGGCCGTTACTGGGATTTTAGAAGTCCGGGCCGTGGTAATATTAATTTTGAAGAGATAATCAGAGCCCTTAACCGTACCGGTTACAAAGGCCCCCTGTCAGTGGAATGGGAAGACAGCGGAATGGATCGTGAACATGGCGCAAGGGAGGCGTGTGATTTTGTAAAGGCTGTCGATTTTGCTCCATCGAACATAGCATTCGATGCTGCATTTGAAAAATAATTCTGTCATGATTTCCATTTGGATCCCGGACAAAGTAAAAACTTCGTATACTCATATATTTTTTATATATCTAAACTAAAAAGAAAGGCCTGTTTCATGAAAAAAATGACAGCAGTCGTAGCTCTTATGGCTTTATTTACATTGGCAATCTGTTTCATTATACTTGGATCCATATCAGTTGAGCTGATGGCTGCCCTTGGAATAAATGCCGGACAATTCGGAACATTGGTCATGGGGCTATTTCTTACAAGTTGTATTGTTCAGCTTTTTATAGGACCACTGGTCGATAAGATCGGTTATAAACCTGTTGCAATACTTGGTTTTGTGATCGTCAGCCTTAGCATGTTCATGCTTGCTTTTTCGACAAGCTTTTCACTTGCACTCATTGCCTGTATTTTATTGGGTGTTGGTGCCATATCAGTCAATACTGTTGCCAATACTCTCATCCCGATAGTTCTTTTTGAGGGAAAAGATCCTGCGAGGGCCAGTAATTTTGGAAATGGCTTTTTCGGATTGGGTTATGTCGTCACTCCGCTATTGGTTGTATTTATAATTAAAACATTGAACCTGGGTTACAGTACCGCACTTATTGTTATCGGGATCCTTTCCCTGATCTTTCTGGTTTTTGTGCTTTTCACAACATTCCCGAAGGTTTCAACCGGATTCAAATTCGGAATGGTTCTCAAAGTCATTGTCAAACCTGCTGTTCTGATTTCAGCACTGGCATTAATTTGCTATATGTCGCTCGAAACATCCATGGGAACCTGGATAAAGAAGCTCATGGAAGAGCTTTTTGGAGGAAGTACCAATACAAATGCTTCAGCTCAGGCAGGATTAGTGCTCAGTCTCTTCGGAGTAACCCTTATGACAGGAAGATTTCTTTCAGCATCAGTCAGGAATCTGACTGCCATGGGGCCAAAACTGATAACTGTCACTGCGGGCCTGTCTGTTTTAGCCATCCTCCTAATGATAGTTGCAAGGGGACCTGTCCTTGCTATCATTGCAGTTCTCCTTGTTGGTCTTGCATTTGCCCCTATCTTTCCTACGATTGTGGGGGTTACATTTTCGAAATTTAACCCCAGCCTGTATGGGACGATTTTTGGAATAATTTTCTCACTTGGTTTGCTTGGCGGTACCTTTGTACCCAAATTAATAGGCAATCTCAGCGTCGATTCAACCGTCCAGAAGAGTTTGCTGATTGCATTGATAATTGCCATAGCTCTCCTTGTTATTTCGTTTTTCATAGGCCGGATCGGCAAGCCTGAGTCTTAATAATCCGGACGAAAAATCAAAATAAACTATGATATATGGAGCACATAAAAACAAAAATTATATACGTATGAAAAAAATTAAAATGGGAATGATCGGAGGCGGCATTGGTGCGTTCATTGGCGATGCACACCGTCGTGCTTCGAGGATCTGTAACGATTATGAACTTGTAGGTGGAGTATTCGACATTGAATACGCAAGGAGCAAGGAATTTGCACTCAAAGAAGGCATAAGCCTTGACCGTTGCTATAACAGTGTCGATGCTTTGATCAAAGGCGAACTGGCCAGACCGGCAGGAGAAAAAATGGAGGTTGTCTCAATAGTTACGCCGAATGCTTTACATTATCCGCAGGCGAAGAAATTGCTGAACAAAGGATTTCATCTGGTTTGTGAAAAACCGATGACAATGACAGTCAGGGAGGCACTGGACCTTGAGAGTCTTGTCGCGAAGACAAAACTTACATTTGCGCTGACGCACACTTATACAGGTTACCCGATGGTTCGACAGATGAGGGATCTGATTGCGAAAGGAGTTCTCGGTACCATCCAGCGAATTGATGCCCAGTACTATCAGGGATGGATCAACTCGATCATCTATGGCACAAACAGCAGGATCACAGGTGTCTGGCGGCTCGATCCGAAGCATGCCGGTGTCAGCAGTTGCATGGGAGATATCGGTGTTCATGCATTTAACCTGATTGAATATACAACCGGACTGGAAATTAAGGAGGTACTATCTGATCTTAGCCAGGTAAAGGATGGAATTAAACTGGATCTTGACGGAACAGTTCTGATCAGGTTCGACAAAAAGCTTAAGGGAGTAATACGTGCCAGCCAGGTTTGCGGCGGACTTGAGAATGATATTACAATTTCGGTTTACGGTTCTAAAGGAAGTCTGAGATGGGGGCAGGAAAATCCAAATTACCTGTATATGTTCAGTGATACGGAACCGACAAAAGTCTTCAAACCTGCTCACGGGTACAACTATAAGCTTGCAGAAGAAGGACATACCATGCCTGCAGGGCATCCGGAAGGCATCTATGAAGCCCTTGCCAACATCTACAAAGGCACAGCCAAATCAATTCGCAAACAAAAATTTATTCCGGGCGAGTTCCCTACAGTTCATGACGGAGTAAGAGGAATGAAATTCATTCACGCGGTTGTGAATTCCAATACTAAGGGAAATGTATGGATGAAGGTATAGGCGCAACGGCGTAACGGTGCAATGGCGCAACGGCCGGAGGAATGAAATGAAAAAATATAAGTTTAACCACTAAAATTTAAACAAATGAATAAATATTCAAGACGCAGATTTTTAAAACTTACATCAGCGGTTGCAACCTTTGCATTGATACCGTCTGATTTTGCTTTTGGCGCTGCACCAAAGAAGGCAAAGGGTAAGAAACCTAATTCAAAATTCGGAGGTGTCCAGATAGGTGCAATTACCTATAGCTGGCGCAGTATGTCACCGACTGCTGAAGATACTCTGAAGTATTGTCTGGATTGCGGAATATGCTCGATCGAGCTTATGAGCAATACTGCCGAGCTTTATGCCGGCATGCCGCAGAGTCCTGCCAGACCGGCACGTGAGGCCACTGAAGAACAGAGAGCCGCCTTTCAGAAAGCAATGAAGGAAATCGGTGAAGCTCAGAGAAAATGGCGGAGCACCGTTCCCATGACTAAATTTAAGGAGTTGCGCAAAATGTATAAGAAAGCCGGTGTTAAGATCCATATTGCCAAATTCTCGCCTGAAAACTGGTCGGACGAAGAGATCGATTATGCCTTCAGAGCCGCTAAAGCTATGGGCGCCAAAGGTGTAAGCACAGAAATCGGAGATCTCTCGGCAAAAAAACTGGGATCTTTCGCCCGGAAATACGGACTCAAGGTAGTTCTTCATCAGCATTTACAGCCCGGACAACCCGGCTGGACATTTGATAAATTCCTTGAAATGGATCCAACCAATGTCCTTAATTTTGATGCCGGTCACTATTTCGGAGCAACGGGATTGCATCCCAACGGTATCATTGAAAAATATCATGACAGGATAACGAGCATTCACCTCAAGGACAAAACCGGACCGAAAGGCACTCCGCCAAATACGAATATGGAATGGGGTAAGGGAGAAACACCAATTGCTGATATTCTTCTCCTTCTAAAG